>CALMVM010000607.1 GCA_937873255.1 uncultured Verrucomicrobiota bacterium
CAGCCACGCCGCCCACCCGAACGCCCCCAGATGGTTGTACGTGTACTCGGTGGAAAGCGCGGACTCGCCCGGATAGAGCGCTGGGTTCAACGCACGCAAGTCGTCACGCAACGCCCGCGACGCCCGGCCGAATTGAAACGTGTTACCCTCCTCGTACGCCCCGATGGCTTCGCGCACGCGGCCCAACACCGCTTCGGCGCGTTCCTTGCCGTAGGGCTTGGCGAGATCGGCGGGTGTCAGCCACGCGCGGCTGTCCTCGGCGGTCGCCGCCGGCGGCGGGGCGACCAGGAAAATCTCGCCGCTGAGCATCCGTCCGAAAAGCGTCAGCCGGCCGGTGACGTTCTCGACCTCCTGCTGCTCGTGGCTGAGCTGGATATCGCCGCCACGCGCGCGACGTTCCTGAATCTGGCGGGCCATTGCCTGCAAGGCGGGCAGGTTCGTCAGTTGCTCGAAGGAAAAACGTTTCTTTTCCGCGTCGAGGCCGAGCTGCTGGATCAGCGGCCGGTAGTTGATGAGGACGAGCGGTTCCTTTTTCCAGTCGTGGGTGTCGCTGGAAAGCACCGAAAGCAGGAAATCGTTCGGATGCCACACCCGGCCGGTGGCGTCCTTGTAGATATCCATGCCCATGAACGAACCGCCCGTCAGCCGCAGCAGCGCGTCGTGGGCGAACGTGTCGAGCGGTTTGCGGCGGCCCTCATCCTGCACGGCGAGGAGGCTCCACTGTTTGAAATCGCTCTCCTGCAACGCGGCGCGCGCGGCGGCCGGAGTCAGGGAGATGAGCACGGAAAGCAGCGCGAACAGGCTGCGGCGGAGGAAATCGGGTTTCATGTCGACGGGCACTACGATAGTTCGGAATCGGGATTCTCCAATCCCAAATCCCGTCCGCCACGCGTCCGCGTCCTCACATCCTCGGCACGGTGATGCCGCGCTGCTTCATGTACTTGCCCGCGCGGTCGGCGTACGACACCTCGCAAACGCTCACCCCTTCGAGAAAGAGGACCTGCGCCAACCCCTCGTTGGCGTATATCTTGGCCGGCAGCGGCGTCGTGTTGGAAATTTCGAGGGTCACGTGCCCCTCCCATTCCGGCTCGAAGGGCGTGACGTTGACGATGATCCCGCACCGCGCGTAGGTCGATTTGCCCAGGCAAATAGTCAGGATGTTGCGCGGGATGCGGAAATATTCCACCGAACGCGCCAGCGCGAAGGAATTCGGCGGGACGATGCAAACGTCCGTCGTCAGGTCCACGAAGCTCTTTTCGTCAAAGTGCTTGGGATCGACCACGGTGTTGAAGACGTTGGTGAACACCTTGAACTCGTCGCTGACGCGCAGGTCGTACCCGTAAGAACTCAACCCGTAGGAAATCAGCGAGGTCGGCCGGACGGCGGCCGGCGCGCCGTCGTCGGGTGGGGAAGTGACGGGCGGTTCGTCGTCGCGGCGGCGGATTTGACGGTCGGCGAACGGCTCGATCATGCCGTGCTCCAGCGCCATTTTGCGAATCCAGGTATCGGGCTGCACTCCCATGGCCGCCCATCAAAGCGCGCCGCCCGCCGGCTGGCAAGCCCGGGGTTTTAGAGGGCGTTGATCGAATCCGCGATGTCCCCGACCACCTTGGCACCGGCGTCGCCGAGCAGTTTGTCGCTCCGGCCGCGCGCCACGAGCATGAAATACTTCCCCTCGACGGGGGCCAGAAAGAAGAAAATAAAACTCGTCGGCACCGCTCCGATCTTGCCGTCGACCACTTGGATCTGGCAGTCGAGCCCCGAGGAAAGTTTGCCGTTCGTGACCGGGTGGATCTTGACGGCAGTCATCTTGGCGTTGGCGAGCGTTTCCCTGACCTGCGCGTCCAGGTAGAAGCGGGCCTGTTCCACCGTGGCGAAGTCGCCCCCCCGGCCGAAGACCGCCGAGTAGCCGGCCTGCGCGTCGGTGGGCACGCAGAGCAGCTTGCCGCTGCCCTTCTCGTACGTGCCGTTCCATTTCGCGGGCAGGGTGATGCTCACGAGCGGGTGGTCGGCCGGATACTCGTAAGGTCGCGGACCGCCGGGCACGGGCGTCGGGGTGCCGTTCACGCCGAACGCCAGCGCGAGCGTTCGTGGCAAGAGAAGGTCCTGCGCGCGACCGCTCGCCGTCCAACCGGGCAGCGCCGACAACAGGCCGAACGCGGCGACCACGCGGATCGTCCGGCATGCAAACAGGCGAATCCTCATGAAACCGAAACGACGCCGCATCTCCGCTCACTCCGCAGGCGTTGGCGACGGCGAAGGCGACGGAGAAGCCGATGGCGCGGCCGGCGCGGGCAGCAATCCCTTCAGGAACGCCTCCCCGCGCGCGAGTTCCGGGCTGGTCACCCCCGCCTCGCGCAAATCCGCGAGGTCCTGGAGCGCGATCTGCACGCCGTTGCGCCCCCACGAACCGCGCTTGTCCTTGTCCTGCACGTAGATGCTCTTTGCCCAATCGAAATGTCCGCCGAGCAGGTAGGCGTGCGCGAGGTTGAGATGCACCCATAACTGGTCGCCGTCGATGCTCAACGCCTTGAGCCCGGCATCGCGGGCCTCCTCGACCTTGCCGGCGAACAGGCGCGTCCAGGAGGCGGTGCCATACGCGTAGAGGTTGTCCGGCTTGAGCGCGATGGCGTCTGTGAGATCGGCCTCCGAGCGGTCGTATAATTTTTGCCCGGCGAGGGCGACGGCGCGGTTGCGCAGGGCGTCGTAGCGGGTCTTCTGGTTTTCCTCGCCGTCTTCTTCGGTGGTGCGCAGGACCTCGTTGAAGATTTCCTCCGCCTCCTTCCAACGCTTGAGGTCCATGAGGCATTCCGCGCGCGCGTTGGTGGTGGACTGGCCGGCTTTTTCGGCCTGCTCGTAGTCGTTGAGGGCGTCTTCCAGGCGTCCGATGGTGTGCTCGGCAATGGCGCGGTTGTACAATTCCATGCCGTGATAGCCGGTCTGCTCCGGGTCGTGCTCGATGACCTTGGTGAAATCGGCGATGGCCTTGTCGCACTGGTCGCTCTGGGCGTACGCGCAACCGCGCCAATGGTAGAGATCGGTGTTTTCGGGTTCGAGCCGGATGGCGGCGTCGAAGTCCTTGATGGCCTCGGCATAGCGTTTCGCGTTGAACCGGCCGACGCCGCGCGCCAGTAGCGGCCCGGCGGAGCGCGGGGCGGCGGCGACGGCGTGATCCGTGTCCGCCTCGGCGAGGTCGGGCAGGTGCAATTGGCGGTAGACCGAGGCGCGGCTGTAGAGTGCCTTCCAGTTGTGCGGATCGGCGGCAACGGCCTCGCTGTACGCCTCGACGGCCTCGTCCAGCTTGCCGTCCTTGAGGAGTTGGTCGGCGCGTTTCAGGATGTCGCTGGCATCCCGCGTTGCCCGCTCAATGGCCGGGGCGGGAGAGAAGGGCCACAGCAGGACCAACAGCGCGGCGGCAAAAGCTGGAAGGGCGGGGCGGATCGTCATGACCGCATCATACGACAAAACCCACCGTTGGAGGATCAAAATTCGTTTGCCCTCGGCTACTCGCGCGGAACTTACGGCGACGTACCGGCTACGGGCGGGGGCGGCGGGGGTGAAACCATGCTCTGGCGCAGCACCTCTTCCATCCGGGTGACGTTCGGGTCGTTGACACCGTGTACACGAAGCTCCGCGAAGTCATTCAGCGCTCGTTGCGCGCGGGTCTTCAGCCCCTCCTCCGGCCTGCCGCCGTCCGCCAAGTAGATGCTGCGCGCCCATTCGAAACGCCCTTCCCGCAGGTAGACGTGGGCGAGGTTGACCCTGATCCAAACCTGGGTCTTGTCCAAATTCAAACCCCCGAGTCCGGCCTCGCGCGCTTCGTTAAACTCGCCGGTGACCGTCCGCACCCACGTCGCGACGCCATAAGCGCGCGGGTTGTTGGGGCGCATCTTGATCGCTGCGTCGAGATCGGCCTCGGCACCATCGTAGTCCTTCAGGTGCAGGCGGGCGAGCGCGCGGTCAAACAACGCCGCGTATTCAGGCACATCCTCGTTGCCGGCCGGATTTTGGCTGGGGCGTCGCCATCCGTGTTCTGGTAGCGGAAGAACCCGGACGAGCCGTTCCCGGATGCGTCGTCCGCGTCGGTGCGCACGATACGGTCGTAGATTTCCTTCGCCTCCTTCCAGCGTCCGAGTCGCGCGAGGCATTCGCCGTGCTCCGGCTGCGCCGGGAGGCCATCGCTCTCCGAGTGCTCGAAGTCCGTCAAGGCCTCCTTGTAATGCTTCAGATCGGACTGGAGTTGCGCGAGACTGAAGTAGATCGAAGCCCTTTGAGCATGAGGAAAATCTTCCCTCCCACCTTCCTTGTCGGGGTCGAGTTCGATCACGCGCGCGTAGTCGGCCACAGCCAACTCTTTTTGACCGAGCAGGCTGTGGACGAAGGCGCGTTCTTCGTAGTGGCCCACGCTGGCAGGATCGAGTCGGATGACGACATCCATGTCGCGGAGTTCCTCGACAAAACGCCGCTTTGCGTGGTGGTTGCGAGCGCGTTTCCGCCACGCGTAGGCGGAGCCCGGCGCGGCTTGAACGGCAAGGTCGTAGTCTGCATCCGCCAGTTCGGGTAACCTCAGCCGGTCGTAAAGAGTCGCGCGGGCGAAAAGGGGATTCGGGTCACGGGGATCTTGCCGGATCGCTTCCGTGTAGGCGTCGATGGCTTCCTCGTTCCGCCCCCTCCCATCCAATCGCTTGGCCTCTTCTATCGCTTCGGTATTATCCTGATTCGCTGACTCTGCGGGTTCGCGCGAAAATGCGAGGATCAACACGATTCCAACGGCGGCGCGCATCAATCGGGAGAGCATGGAGCGAGCTTAAACCGACCCTTCGTGGACCGGAAAGCCATTCGTGATGGATTCGCGCCAAACCTCGCTCGCCACCCGCCGTCCGCGCATCTACGTTGCTCTGTGCCGCTCACCCTCTACGACCTGCTGCCGCGCGCGACGGATGTGCCGACCAACGACTTCCTGCTCGGCCGCTTCCTCGAATACGTCGCCGGCCGCTCGCTCGAACTCTACCCCGCGCAGGAAGCCGCCATCCTGGAACTCTTCGAGGAAAAAAACGTCATCCTCAACACCCCCACCGGCTCCGGCAAATCGCTCGTCGCCGCCGCGTTGCAATTCAAGGCGCTCGCGCAGGGCCGCCGCTCGGTCTACACCTGCCCGATCAAGGCGCTGGTCAACGAAAAATGGCTCGCGCTGTGCCGCGAGTTCGGCCCGCAAAACGTCGGGCTTTGCACGGGCGACGCCACGGTCAACCAGGGCGCGCCGATCCTGTGCTGCACGGCCGAAATCCTCGCCAACGTGGCGTTGCGCGAGGGTTCGCGCGCGGACGTGCGCGACGTGATCCTCGACGAGTTCCACTACTACGCCGACCGCGAGCGCGGCGGGGCGTGGCAGATCCCGCTGCTCACGTTGCCGCAGGCGCGCTTCCTCCTCATGTCGGCGACGCTCGGGGACACGGCGTTTTTCGAGGAAGAACTAACATCGCTCACGCAACGCGAGACGATCACCGTGCGCGCGACCGAACGGCCCGTGCCGCTGGAATATAGTTACTCCGAGACTCCGCTCGCGCAGACATTAGAAGGCCTCGTCACCGGCGACAAGGGGCCGGTGTACGTCGTCCATTTTACGCAGGCGGCGGCGGCCGAGAGCGCGCAGGCATTCACCAGCATCAACGTCAGCAGTAGGGACGAGAAGGCGGCGATTGCCCGCGCGCTGGAAGGCTTCCGGTTCGCCAGCCCGTACGGATCGGAGCTGAAACGCTGGCTGCGCCACGGCATCGGCCTGCACCACGCCGGATTGCTGCCGAAATACCGCGTGCTGGTCGAGCAACTCGCGCAGCAGGGATTGTTGAAAGTCATCTGCGGCACGGACACGCTCGGCGTCGGGATCAACGTGCCGATCCGCACCGTGCTCTTCACGCGGCTGTGCAAGTACGATGGACAAAAAACGGCGATCCTGAGCGCGCGTGATTTCCACCAGATCGGCGGGCGCGCGGGTCGGAAGGGCTATGACAACATTGGGTATGTCGTCGCGCAGGCTCCCGAGCATGTCATCGAAAATCTCCAGCTCGAACAAAAGGCCAACGGCAAGAAATTCGTGCGCCGCAAACCACCCGAAAAAGGTTATGTGCCGTGGGACAAGACGACCTTTACGCGTCTGATCTCCGCGCCGCCCGAGCGTCTCCAACCGCAACTTCAGATCACCCACGGCACGCTGCTCAATGTCCTCAGCCGCACGCACGAGGACGGCTGCCGCGCGATGCAACGTCTCATCCGCGCCAGCCACGATCCCGCGAAAACCAAGCGAACGAACTTCCGCCGCGCGTGGCAACTGTTCCGCTCGCTGGTGGAGCGCAAGATCGTGGAGTTCGTCCCGCGCGATGCGAACGGCGTGAAGCTGCGGCTCAACGTCGGGTTGCAGGAGGATTTTTCGATGAACCACGCGCTGTCGCTGTACGTCCACGACACGCTCGAAGTCATGGACCCGCAAGCACCGGACTATGCGCTCGTGGTTCTAACATTGGTCGAGTCGATATTAGAAGACCCGGACCTGATCCTGCACCGACAACTGGCAAAGCTCAAAACGCAAGCCGTCGCGCAGATGAAGGTCGACGGCGTCGAGTACGACGAACGCATGGAGCGTCTCGAACTACTCGAACCCCCCAAGCCCAACCGCGAATTCATCTACAGCACCTTCAATCGCTTCGCCGGGATACATCCGTGGGTCGGTCAGGAAAACATCCACATCAAGTCCATCGCGCGCGAGATGTACGAGGAATTCCGCTCGTTCGCCGACTACATCAAGATCTACGAACTCCAACGCGCCGAGGGCCTGCTCCTGCGCCACCTGACGAGCGTTTACAAAGCCCTTTCGCAGACCGTCCCCGACGCCGCCAAGAACGACGCCCTGCGCGAGATCGAACTCTACCTGGGCGCGTTGGTCCGCCAGGTGGACAGCAGCCTGCTCGACGAATGGCGGCGGATGCAGGACCCCGACTACCGTCCAACGCTCGGCGAGGAACCGGAAGTGCGCCCGCCCGGCTGGGAGGAAGCGCAAAAGGACATTACGCGAGACAAGGAGGTGTTCACGGCGCTGGTGCGCAACACAATCTTCGCGTTCCTGCGTGCATTATCCATCGGTGATTACCCGGCCGCGCTGACGGCGTTGGGCGAATCCCCCGCCGGGCAAGACGAATCGTGGACCACCGAGCGTCTGCGCGCCGCCTTCGACGGATTCCTCGCCGCGCGCGGCCGCATGAGGCTCGATCCCGAGGCGCGCAACCGTCGGCACACCTACGTCGTCTCCAACGACGAGGACAAAAACCGCTGGCTCGTGCAGCAGATGCTCGTCGATCCCGACGAGGCCAACGACTGGACGGCGGAGTTCGACCTGGACCTCGCCCTTTCGCGCGAGCGCGGCGAACCGGCGATGCGCCTGCGCCGGCTCGGGCCCTTGACGGAATGATTTAACGCAATTCGGATGAACGTTTTGTTGTAGAGGAAGGTCTGACACGAACCCTTATGAACCGACTCAAGTCCACTCTCACGATCATCAGCGCCGCCCTTTTGTGTTCCACGACGCCGCTCTTGGCGCAGCAAAAACGCACCAGCCCGCACGAGACGGTCAGCGCGAACATCGACGGCAGCCTCGTTACGGTTGTCTACGGCCGCCCCTTCACGAAGGACCCCAAGAGCGGCGAGGCGCGCAAGATCTGGGGCGGCCTCGTGCCGTTCGGCCAGGTGTGGCGTCTGGGCGCGGACGAGGCGACGCTGCTCGTCACTGCCAAGCCGCTCGACATCGCCGGCACGACGATCCCGGCCGGCGCGTACGAACTCTTCATGCTGCCTGCGGAAAACGGCGCGTCCAAGCTCATCGTCAACAAGAAGCTCGGCGAATGGGGTGCCTACACGTATGACGACAAGCAGGACCTCGCGCGCCTCGATCTCAAGCAGGAAGCGGCCTCGTTGGCTCCCGATCAATTCACCATCGCCATCGATAAAGGCGACAAAGGCAGTGGCGCCGGGACGCTGAAGTTCGCCTGGGCCGACGCGATGTATTCGCTGCCGTTCACGCTGAAGAAATAACGCGTCGCGTTACCGGATGCGTTTCCTTCGTTCGGTCCGGTTCCCCGCGAGCCGGCGGCTGATCCCTGTTGTCATGGCCCTTAGCGCGTTGGGCGCGGCGGCGTCCGCGCAAGAACCGCCGCCGTCGGCGTCGATGATCTTGCAGGAACTCCGCGCCTTCCGCGAATGCGGCAGCGTGCTCTACATCGCCGCGCATCCCGACGATGAGAACACGCAGTTCCTCGCCTACCTTGCGCGCGGACGCGGGGTGCGGACGGGTTATCTGTCGTTGACGCGCGGCGAGGGCGGGCAGGATTTGATCGGCCCCGAGATCGGCGATCCGCTGGGCGTCATCCGCACGCAGGAGCTCCTTGCCGCCCGGCGCATCGACGGCGCGGAGCAGTTTTTCACGCGGGCGCGGGACTTCGGTTTCTCCAAGAGCTACGAGCAGACGCTCGCTAAGTGGGGCAAACAGGAAGTGCTCTCCGACGTGGTGCGCGTGATCCGACAATTCCGCCCCGATGTGATTGTCACGCGTTTCCCGCCCGAGCCCGGCGGCACGCACGGCCACCACACCGCGAGTACGGTGCTGGCGCTGGAAGCGTTCAAGCTTGCAGGCGATCCGAAGGCGTTTCCCGAATGTGGCCTGGCATGGCAAACGAAGCGCATTTTCTGGAACAGCTTCCGCGACGCACACGGCAGCACGCCGCCATTGCGGTTAGACATCGGCGGCTATTTGCCGTTGCTGGGTGAATCTATCGGCGAGATCGCCGCGCGTAGCCGTTCGAGCCACCGCAGCCAAGGTTACGGATCGGTCGCCACGCGCGGTTCGCGCATGGACGATTTCCAACCGCTCGACGGAAAGCCGGTGGGCAAGGACTTGTTCGACGGTGTTGATACCACTTGGGCGAGATGGCCGGGCGGTGCGGAGTTCGGCAAGGTCATCGATGATACTATCGACCACTTCGACCCAGAAAATCCGGCAGCCAGCGTGCCCGCGCTGATGCACGCCAAGACAACGCTCATTTATAAATTAGGCAATCTTGAGATGCCGGGGGATCCCGGTGTTGATTCGGCCGTGCCCGAGGCAAAGTTTCGTCAGTTTGACCGGATCGTGCAGGACTGTCTCGGACTGTACGTCGAGACAACCATTGCCCAGGCGGAGGTCGTCCCGGGAGAAACAATCCATGCGCGCCACACGATCCTGCTTCGCTCCGCTGCAAACGCCGAGTTCGCGAATGTGTTCCTGCATCCGGCGCAAAATCAACGTCCGATCCATAATGCTTTGGATCATCTCGTCGCGCTGCATGAGAACCAGCCGTTCGTTCAGGAAATCACCTTCGAGGTGCCGGATGGTGAGCCGCCGACGCAACCTTACTGGTTGCACGACAACGGTACGGCCGGATTGTATGGCGTCTGGGGTCCTGGCGACCGCGACTATCAACATGTGATCGGCATGCCGGACCTTTTGTATAGGTTGGGCGTGGACGACAACTTCAATGTAGAAGGAGAGAGCTTGGTTGTTTCTTCGGAAGTGATGCAGATCACCGCCGATCCATCCAAAGGCGAAATTCACCGCAGGGTAGACGTGATTTCGCCGGTGTCGCTTACGCCGGCCCGCGATGTGGAGCTTTTCGCGCCTGGGTCCGACCGAACGGTGGAAGTCGAAGTCAAAGCCTATCGCCCCGACCAGGCGGGCACGCTGAGACTCGCCGTGCCCGCTGGCTGGGCGGTCACACCGGAGTCGCAGCCGTTCCACCTCGCGGCGGTCGGCGACCATGTGCGGCTAGCGTTCACGGTCCATGCGCCCGCGCAGTCGGGCACCGCCGCCATCACCGCTGAGGCGACGGTCGGCGGACGCACCTACAACACCACCCGACAGGAAATCCGTTACGACCACATCCCGTTCCAACTCCTCCAACCGCCCGCGCGTCTGAAAGCTGTCTGTCTCGATCTCCAGATTCGCGGTAAGAACGTCGGCTACCTGCCCGGCGTGGGGGATAGGACTGCCGAGGCTCTCGCGGCGATGGGTTATAACGTGATAACGCTCTCCGGCGCGGACCTGACGCCTGAGCGGCTGCGTGCGTTCGACGCGGTAGTCGTCGGAGTGCGTGCGTTCAACGTCCGCACGGACCTCGCCGCAGGGTTGAACGCACTGTTTGCGTATGCCGAGAACGGCGGCACGGTTGTCGAGCAGTACAACACGCCCAACGAATTGAAGAACCCGCGCCTCGCGCCGTACGCGCTGGAACTCTCGCGCGACCTGCCCCGCCAGCGGGTCACGGACGAAAACGCGCCCGTCACGCTGCTGGCCCCGGACCATCCGGCGTTCAACGTGCCCAACCGACTCACGCCCGCCGACTTCGACGGCTGGGTGCAGGAACGCGGGCTGAATTTCCCCGTCACCTGGGACCAGGAACATTTCCAGGCGCTACTCGCATGCAGCGACGTGGGCGAAGCGCCGTTGAAAAGCGGCCTGCTCGTGGCGCGTCGCGGCAAGGGATATTTCGTGTACACGGGGCTGTCGTTTTTCCGGCAGTTACCCGCCGGTGTACCGGGTGCGTACCGGTTGTTCGCCAACCTCGTTTCGCTGGGAAAATAAATCCGTGAATCCCGATGACTCCGACACCGGCCTGCCGCTGTTGCGCACGTGGCGCGGGATATACATTTTTGTCCTGGTAGTGTTCGTCCTGACGGTGGCGTCGCTGACCGCGCTCACGTTCGGCTACCGTTGACGTGAACGCCCTCGACTACCTCGTTCTCTTCGGCACGCTCGCGGGAATCGCCGCTTACGGAATCTGGCGCACGCGTGGCCGGCGTGACCTCCACTCGTACCTCAAGGGCAACCGCCAGACGGGTTGGCTGACCATCGGGCTTTCCGTGATGGCCACCCAAGCCAGCGCGATCACTTTTCTCTCCGCGACCGGACAGGGATACGGCGATGGGTTGGGCTTCATCCAGAACTATTTCGGGATGCCGCTGGCGCTGATCATCGTCGCGGCGGTGTTCGTGCCGATCTACCGGCGGTCGGGTGTCTACACCGCCTACGAATATCTCGGAAGACGCTTCGACGGCAAAACGCGGTTGCTCGGCGCGGGGTTGTTCCTGCTCCAACGTGGGTTGGGCGCGGGCATCACGATCTACGCGCCGGCCATCGTGCTGTCGGCGTTGATGGGTTGGCGCCTGGACCTGACGATCATCGGCACCGGTCTGCTCGCGGTCGCCTACACGGTCAGCGGCGGCAACGACGCCGTGAACCTCACGCAGAAGTACCAACTCGGCATCATCTTCGCGGGGATGTTCGCGGCGGGTTGGATATTAGTTTCGCGTCTGCCGGCGGGCCTGACGCTTGATGACACACTGACGCTCGCTGGCAGCTACGGCAAACTGAAGGCGGTGGATTTCTCCCCCAATCTGGAACGCCGCTACACGTTCCTCGCGGGGCTCGTTGGCGGGTTGTTTTTGCAACTATCGTATTTCGGCGCGGACCAGTCGCAGGTTGGCCGTTATCTCGGCGGCGGGTCGGTGCGCGAAAGCCGGCTCGGGCTGATGTTCAACGCCGTGTGCAAGATCCCGATGCAGTTTTTCATCCTGATGCTCGGGGTGTTGACCTTTGTTTTCTATCGTTTCGAGACGCCGCCGGTGTTCTTTAACGAACCCGCCTGGAACTACCAGACCGCGCACGGCGCGGGCGAACGTCTGAACACTCTCCGCGTCGAGTTCGACGCCGCGCACGCGCAGGAACGCCAGGGCATCGAGGCCTGGGTCGCCGCGCGCCATTCCGGCGATGCCGCCGCCGCCGAACGCTCCCGCGCCGCCGCGCTCTCCGCGCACGAACACGCCGCGGCCGCCCGCCGCGGCACCCGCGAGGCACTCCATGCGGCCGACGGAAGTCTCCCGACGGAAGATTCCGATTACGTGTTCATTACCTTCGTTTTGCGTCACTTGCCGCATGGATTGATCGGCCTGCTCGTGGCCGCCATTCTCGCCGCCGCGATGAACTCGAAAGCGAGCGAACTCAACGCGCTCGCCTCCACCACGACCGTCGATTTCTACCGGCCGCTGCTGCGCCGGGAGGCGCCGGACGCGCACTATATTCGCGTGTCTCCTTGGCTGACGGTTTTTTGGGGAACGGTTGCCATTGCGTTCGCGTTGTTCGCGCATCTGGTGGAGAACCTCATTCAGGCCAGCAATATTCTCGGATCGATTTTTTACGGAGTGGTGCTCGGATTGTTCCTCGTAGCTTTTTTCCTGCGGCGGGTGAACGGGACGGCCGTGTTCTGGGGCGCGCTCGCAGCGCAGGCGACCGTGATCGTGATGTACGTCGGGCAGGTGCCGATTTCCTATCTGTGGTACAATCTGATCGGTTGCGTGGCGTGCATGCTCTTTAGTTCGATCATTCAAGCCATGCTCGGCCGCGCGGATGTTCCGCCGCTGAACGACTCCCCCGCATGAGCGCGATCATTTGTTTCGGCCAGCAGCCGTGCGGGTTTTTTCCGCGCCGTTTTCTGTCCGCGAAGATCGTCACGGCCCGCCGGCTGGCGAAGGAACTCGGCGGCGAGATCGTGTTCTTCTACCACGACAGCGACCATGACCCACGCGAGACCCAGACGATCCTCACCCACCGCAAAACCGGTGAACAGGCCAAGCTGAATTTTCACTGCGACAATAAGGTCCAGCGCAAGTGGTCGCCTCTCTACGCCAAGCACGTTTCCGCCGAATGGCAGGCGAACACCGCGCGCCAACTCCCTGCCTACGTGGACCCAACGCTGGTCGAGTATTTTCGCGGTGTCGGGGCACGCAACGTCGCCGATTTCTGCCTGGAGATGTACGCGAAGATGGGGCTTCTCGACGGTATACGCGTGGTGCGTTCGGGCAACCCGGCGGTGAGGCAGGCGGCGTGCGCGGTGGCGGATTATTTCGTGGACGTGCCTTACGAGGGAGAGACGGTCCGCGCGCGCTGGCAGGATGGCGCGTTGCGTCTGCATGAGGGCGGCGGCGCGTACCGGACGTTACCCGGCGCGGAGTTCGGCAAGGAACAAATCAGCCCGACTCGCGACACCCGGCTGCGCTGGATGCAATCGGTGGTACGCTGCACGCATTATGTCACCGGGGCGGGGGAGGCGGCTTACTTGAACACCGCCGACGCGCCGGAAATCACGTTCGTCACGCGCGATGGGATCGAGCGTTCCGATGAAGCATGGACGGGCTGAAACTACCCTCGCGCAAACCCTGATTTAACCCCCACCGATGAGCACAAATTCTTCCGATTCCACCGAACGCTGGGCATCCGAATGGCTCGACTCCGTCGCCGACGGCTCCAACACGATGAGCCAGCGCAAACTCACCTCCGTGGAAAAGCTCGGCGGTGGCATCGAAGCCGTCAAAGCCATCGCCAAGCGGAAGGGCGTCCATCTACTCCTGCTCGAAGACGACAAGGGCAACGAATTGATCGCGGCGAGCACGAAGCCGTTCAAGGTCGTGTGTTGATCCGATTTCCCGCATCGCGCATTGAAGATCGGCCTGACCTGTTACCCTTCCGTGGGCGGAAGCGGCGTGCTGGCAACGGCGTTGGGCGAGGAACTGGCCCGGCGCGGGCACGAGGTGCATTTCATTTCCTACGAACGGCCTTTCCGGCTGTCGGAGGCGGCGGAGCGGGTGTCGTTCCATCCCGTCGTCATCAACGATTACGGGCTATTCAAGTATCCCGATTACACGTTGCCGCTCTCGGTGAAAATGGCCGAGGTCAGCCGGTCGCATGCCCTCGACGTGCTCCACGTCCATTACGCGGTGCCCCACGCGACGGCCGCCGTGCTCGCGCGCTCGATGCTACCACCCGGCCGGCAGCCCCGGATCGTCACGACGCTCCATGGCACGGACACCACGCTGCTCGGCTGCGATGCGGGTTACGCGCCGGCGATCCGGTACGGACTGGCGCAATCGGATGCGGTCACGACCGTCTCCGGTTTCCTGCGTGACGAGACGCGGCGGTTGCTCGGCGTCGAGCGGCCCATCGACGTGATCTACAATTTCTTCGCCCCACGCGCTCCGCGCCGTTCGCGCGACGAAACACGCCGCGAACTCGGGCTCGCTCCCGGCGAGAATCTCGTTTTGCATACCTCCAACCTGCGCCCGCTCAAACGCATCGACCTCCTCCTGCAAACCGTGGCGCGCCTGCGCCTGCATGGATCGTTCCGTTTGCTCTTGCTGGCGGGCGGGGATTGGCAGCCGTTCGAGCAAGAAGCGCGGCGGCTCGGCGTGGCGAATCGCGTGATCGTCCGTCGGGAAATCAGTGAGGTGGAGGAATATTTCCAGGCCGCCGACCTGGCGTTGTTTACGTCCGAGAGCGAGAGTTTTTGCCTCGGGATTCTGGAGGCGATGTTCTTCGGTTGTCCGAGCGTGGCGATGGCGGTGGGCGGCATCCCGGAGGTGGTGGAAAACGGCGTGAGCGGGAGACTGGTGCCGTTCGGCAATGTGGACGCGGCGGCGCGCGCGTTGGAGGAATTGTCGGCCGATCCTGCTCGCCGCAAGGCGATGGGCCGGGCGGCGAAACATCGCGCGGAACAACGTTTTTCCGCCGACGTGATCGTGCCGGCCTACGAGGCTCTCTACCGGCGCGTCTGCGGTGGGAGTGCCTGAGTCTTTGCGCGGATCGTCTCGCCGAAGCGCGGCACCACGAATTCCGCAGGGTTCACCCCTGCGCCACGCAACGCCGCCGCCAGGTCAATGATGGGTTGGTCAATCGCCTCGTCGGTCAATTGGAACGTGCCGAAGTGCATTGCCACGCTCCGGCGTGATCCCAGCGCGCGATGCGCCTGCACGGCGTCCTCCGGGTTCATATGCTGCTCGCGCATGAACCAACGCGGCTCATATGCCCCGATGGGCAGCAGCGCGAGGTCCGGCGCGCCGAGACGCTCGCGGATCATGGCGAAATGCCGACCCAACCCCGAGTCACCCGCGAAGTACACACGCAAAACGCCGGCACGCAGCCAGAACCCGCCCCAAAGGGTGTTGTTGCGCCTGGTCGCCGAACGCGCCGTCCAATGCTGCGCGGGAACGAACGTGATTTCCAAGTCCGAAAAACGATGCGACTGCCACCAATCGAGTTCCTGCACCTGTCGCAGTCCGTGTCGGCGCAGGAATTCGTGGTTGCCCAGGCCCGTGAGGAAGAGCGGATTGAAGCGTTCATCCAATCGCCGCAATGTCGTCAGATCGAGATGATCGTAATGCCCGTGGCTGACGAGCACGATATGAACGGCCGGCAGGGCGTCGAACGCAATGGCCGGCGGGCGGGCGCGGCGAGGACCGGCGAATTTTACGGGGCTGACGCGCTCGCTCCACACGGGATCGGTCAGCACGTTCAGGCCGCCGGCAAACTGGAGGAGGAACGTGCTGTGGCCGACAAACGTCGCTGCTGTTTCGCCGGGGCCGACGTCGGTCGGCAGAACGGGTAGGGTCGGTTCGGCGGGAAGACTTCGCGGCCAGCGCGCGATGCGTCCACCAAGAAACTTCCAACGCAAAAGATCGGCGAACGAGCGGCCGGCCGGTGCGCCGTCGAGATTGTGGAACTCGCGGCCGTCGAAATGGTCGCTGGGAGGGATGGGAAGGCTCAAGTGGATTCGAACCTCCACGGTCGGGGAACATCGGCGAAACGCAACGTGCTTTCCCTCATTACCCGTGTTTGGGCAACGAGGGAAAGATACGCTGATTTACTTCGTGCGGGCCAGGAACAGTTCCCAGTCGGCGATGCCGTGGTGGTTGCGCAAGAGCACCGTGACGGGCAGCTCGCGCGGGGCGGCCGGGGCGCGCAAAAGCCGCAGGCCCACTTCCTCGGGCAGCCGGTCGGCCTTGCGGCTGTTGACCTGCCGGCAGGCCAACACACAGTTCTCCCAGGAGGTCGCCCCGCCCCGGCTGCGCGGCACGACGTGGTCGATGTTGCCCTCCCCGGGCCCGAGCACCTTGCCCGTG
>CALMVM010000608.1:0-807 GCA_937873255.1 uncultured Verrucomicrobiota bacterium
AACTCATCGACCGCACCCTCATCATGCAGGAGGCCCGCCGACGGGGCATCGACGCCACCACCCAGCAACTCGACACCGAGGAAAAACGCCTCCTGGATTATTGCGGCAGCGAGGTCCGTTACGCTGCCTACGTCGCCGACAACGGCTTCGACCGCCCGGGCTACCGCGAGAACGTCCTGCGCCCCGCCGCCGACGGCCAGGCGATGATCGCCGCGTTGACGCGCGACCTCGCCGCCACCGACGACGAAATCAAGACCTACTACGACGCGCACGCCGACGACGGCGATTTCCAGCGGCCCGAACGCGTCGCCGGCGAACACATCCTCATCGCCGCCCGCCCCGGCGCGATCTCCAGCCGACTCGAACAAACCGCCGGCCTCAAGCCCGGCACCCCGGAGATGGACGCCGCCGTCGCGCGCGAAACCGCCGCCGCCCGCCAGCGCGCCGACACCGTCCGGCAACAGGCCGCCGCCCCCGGCGCGGATTTCCCCTCGCTCGCGCGGCGGCTCTCCGAAGACCCCGGCACGCGCGACGCGGGCGGCAGCCTCGGCACGTTCGCGCGCGGCGTCCATCCCCTCGTGCTCGACGACGCTTTCTTCGCGCTCAAACCCGGCGAGATCGGCCCCGTCGTGCAGACGGATTACGGGTTCCACGTCGTACGGATCACCGCCCGTCTGCCGGCGGGCCGCCAGAGCCTCGACGACGCCGGGCCGGAAATCCGCCGCCGCCTGCTCCGCGAGAAATCCGCCCAGCGGTTGCGCGAATGGCTGGCGGAAGCCCGCGCGAAGGCGCAGATCGTCGTCCGCG
>CALMVM010000608.1:817-17551 GCA_937873255.1 uncultured Verrucomicrobiota bacterium
TGATTGTCGTTTTTTGTACGGCCGGCCGGATTTTATCGAACGATCATTTCTCGCCGCCAGAAGCGGCCGGAAAAAATATTCCGGAAGTTGTTCTTTTTTCGGCATCCACCACTCGTTCTCCAACGGAAGAGAGGGTCGGATAAGGTAGTTGTCCGATCTGCACAGGCTTTTGTCGCCGCCCGGCATGGGTGGCGACGCAACTCACACCGAACGTTCTTTTAATGATGAAAACGATCACCCGTTTCTCCCCCCTCGCCGTACTGGCCCTCGGCGGCCTTGCGGTCGGCCCGGCCCTCGCCGCGCCGCTTTCGCCGATCCGCGTGACCCCGGCGGTACGACCGATTGCCGCCCAGGCCAATTTGGCTGTTCTGAGCCCCGGCCTGAAGGCGAAGCTCGCCGCCGCGCCGAATGCCGCCGCCTCGGTCGGCACCGTGATCGTGGCCTTCAACACGACCGGCGGGTTGTCGAGCGTGACGGGCCTGGACAATTTGTTGGCCCTGGCGGGGATCACCATCGACTCGGGTCACGGACACCGTTTCGAATCGCTGGGCATGATCTCCTCCGTGCTCACGGCGGGGCAGGTCGCCACCTTGCAGACCAGCGGGCTTGTCCGTTCTATGACGGACAACCATCGGCTTTATTACAAGCTGCACCAGGCCCGGGTGCTCTGCGGCGTGGACAAGTTGCGCGCCGACGCCGCCAAGACCGCCCAGAACGGCGGCCGGATCATCGACGGGGCGGCGACCAGCCAGATTTGCGTCGCGGTGATCGACTCCGGCATCGACACGACCAACCTCGACCTGCCCTTTGACATGACCACCGCCACGGCGGGCAACGTCCCGAGCACGGGCAAGGTGCTGCAAAACGTGCAGGTCGTCGGCGACGACGCCTTCGGCACCGTCACGTATTCGCCCGCTATCGCCAACGACGACACCGTCGCGCACGGCACGCATTGCGCGGGCATCGTCGGCGGCACGGGCGGCGCTTCACGCACGATCACCGGCACGACCTACCCAAGCGCGGGTACGACAGAGGATTTTTCGGGCGTGGCCGGGCGGTTCACGGGCACGACGGCGGCGGACCTCACCACCAACTCGCTCGGGACCGCCTCGGGCGTCAAGCTGATGGGCCTCGGCTCGGGCGCGGCGCTGTTCATTCTCGATGCGCTCGGCGGCTTCGACTACGTCGTCACCAACCAGGTCAAGTACAACGTGCGCGTCACGTCGAACTCCTACGGCAGCCAGGGGGTCTACAATCCCGACGACGCGCTGGAAATCGCCGTCAAGAAGGCGTACGACGCCGGCATCACCAACGTCTTCGCCGCCGGCAACTCCGGGCCGGGCTCGGACACGATGAGTTCCAACCCGAAGTCGCCCTGGGTCATCGCCGTCGCGGCCGGCACGAAGGAAGGCGGCCTGGCGAGCTTCTCCTCACGCGGTCTGCCCGCCTCGCAGCGCACCGGCGATGCCGTGGCCGCCAACGGCACGCACTACAACCCGAACCTGTTCAACCTGCCGGCCATCACCGCGCCGGGCACCGGGCGGGAGTTCCCCTTCGACGGACCCTACGATCCCACCCAGCTCTCGACGACCTTCGTCGCCGGGGCGTCCACTACGAACCCCGACACCGTCGGCAAGAAGTTCTACTCGGACATCATCTCGACCCTGTCCAAGACGGGCACCGCCGCGCGCGGCACGAACGACCAGGAATTCCCGACGCCCTACCAGGCAAACTACACGATGATCTCGGGCACGTCGATGGCGTGTCCGTTCGTCGCCGGCTCCTGCGCGTTGCTGCTCAGCGTCAACCCGAGCCTGACGCCCGCGCAAATCAAAAGCATTATCCAGGCGACCGCCACGCACCTGCCCGATTATCAGGACTACCAGGTGGGCGCGGGTTTCCTGAACGTCTACGCCGCCGTGGACATGGCGCTGAATCCGACGAAGCCCTACGCGCCGTTCAACCGGATCGACGCGCCCTACGCGAGCGCCTACCCGTCGTTCATCACCACGATCAACCAGGGGCCGCTGGCCGCGACCGGTCGCCCGACCGGCTTCCCGCCCTCCACCGTCACGCAAGGCGCCGGAATGGACGAGGATTTCACGCTGCCATACAATCCGCAATCCGTCTCCGCTGCCACTTATGCTGCCGCCAAGACCAAGGCGACGACCAACGACAACGCGTACGCGTTCCTCGTGGACGCCAACCCGGACGGCACGCCGAACACCAGCCTCGCCGCCGCGCTCAAGACCACGGCGCTGGACGTGCGCATCCAGTTCGCCGGAGATTCCAGCACCGTCGCCGGCCAGGCCGGGGGCAACACCATCGGCCTGCTGCTCTGGGCCCCGGACGGCACGATGTACAGCAGCGGCATCGCGCTGCCCGTCGAGGACGCGCCGACGCGTGAAGTGGTGGTCAACTCGCCGCAGCCGGGCCTGTGGGTGGCGGAATTCCGCGGCCTGCGCGGACTGGCCGCCGTGCCGGTGACGCCGCCGACCGGAGTGGGCCTGCCGGACACGGTAACGGGGCAGATCTACCGGACGAACAGCACGATCACCAACCCGCCTACCGACATCGGCGGCATCCCGCAGAACGCGGCGATCACCACGGCGCTACTCAACCGCTACTTCGACCAGGCGACGAGTGGCATCTTCGCCCCATCGGCACCGGTGACTCGGTCGTCGCTCGCGCAGGTGCTCGCGGACAATACGCCGTTGCGCCAGAGTCTCGTCGGGGTGAGTTCCGCGTACACGGACACGTCGGGAGCGACGGCCCGTTACGCCGAGGCTGCCGCGCAGAAGGGTTCGACGTTGCGTGACTGGGACTTTACTCCCGATGCCACGCTGCCGACCAACGGCCAACAGTTTGGCCCGAACCAGTACGTCAGCCGTTTCCAGGTCGCCATTGCGATGGTGAAGGCGGTCGGCCTCGACGCCGAGGCGTTGCACCTCACCGGAACGACCGTCAAGGTATCGTATAACGGCAGCCTGATCCCGGTCAACGATGCGTATGTGCTGACCCCGGCGCAGCGCGGTTACCTGCAACTCGCGCTCAACCGCGGGTTCATCAGCTACCTCGTGCAATACGACAGCAACGCGGGGACATTCTCGGCCTCGGTGACGCCCAATACCCGCATCACCCGCGCCGACCTGGCGACGGTGCTGGTGAATTTCCGGCTGTTGTTCCCGCGAGGCAACTCGCTCGCAACGACGGAATTGACACCGCAGAATTGATCCGCGGCCGTCCGTTTCGCTGGAAAGCAAAACGAGCACGAAGCGGCTTCCGCTCCACTCCAATGAGCGTGGCGGGGCCGCGACACTCCCAAACCTCCGACCAACCAACAAACAAAAAACCAGAAATACCTCGACGCATGATTCGATCCACCAAGACCCGTTCCGTTTTGTACTCCCTGGCCGCCGCAGCGACCCTCGCCTTCGCGGGGAGTCAGACCTCCTCCGCGCAATCCCTTGTCTATGGCATCGGCGGCACGGACACGGGTGCCGGCCCGAACGCCGCGTCCTATACGTTGTTCAGTTTCAACAGCAACGCGCCAGGCACCACCGCGACGATCGGCACTGTCCTGGCCTCCTCGGGTTACGCGGTGACGAGCATTGCCTTCCAGCCCTCGACGGGTCAGCTCTACGGCTTCCAGTATAACGCGACGACGCAGCAGGGCCAGGTCGTGACGATCAACCGGTTCTCCGCCGCCGTGACGCCGCTGGGCACGGCCTTCACCATTGGCTCGATCACGGGCAGCGCGGGCAACTCGGCGACGATCTCGTTCAATCCCGCCAACGGCGCGATCCGGCTCGTGACGGGCACCAACGGCAACTACCGCATCAACGCCACCACCGGCGCACTCATCGCGCAGGACGCCAACGTCGGCTACGTTTCCGGCGACCCGAACGTGAACAACACGTTCCAGATCGCTTCGCTCGCCTATGCGAGCGGCCCCACGCTGTACGACATCGATTACATCAACGGCTCGCTCGCCACGCAGAACATCACCGCCGGCACGGCCGCGCCCGCCGGGCAGTTGACGACGGTCGGCTCGCTGGGCCTGACGTTCACGCAGGGAGCGCCCTCGGTCGGCTTCACCATCGGTCTGAACAACGCGGCGTTCCTGAACTCGTCGGTTTCCGGGCAAGGCGGTGTGGTGCAGGACCGCTTCTACACCGTCAACCTGGGAACGGGTGCGACGACCTTTGTGGGAACCATCGGCGGCAGCACGACCTTCAACACCGTGGACATCGCCGCCTTCGTGCCCGAACCCGGCACCTACGCGTTGTTCGGACTCGGCGGCCTTGCGTTGCTGGTGATCTGGCATCGCCGGCGCGCGGTCGCGGCCTGAAGCGATTCGACCCGCTGACAAAAACAGGGACGGCTCCCCCGGGCCGTCCCTGTTTTCGTTTCCGGCCGCTCATCTCGCCGGTGACGGCGCCGGTCCGGGAAGCTCGACCGTAAAACTCTCCAACTGGAACAGGAGCGACCGCGAATCTCCGGACGGTTGCTCGGGTGGTTCGGGCGAGACGAAACGCAGGGACGACGTGCCCGGCGGCAGGTCCAGCCGCACGCCGTCGATCTGCTGGCTGGCCGTGCCGACCGTTCCCTCCCAGATCGGGCGTTCGTCGGCAAGGAGGCTCAGGTGGCGTTCGCGCGTGCTGTGGACGGCGAAGCTCAGGCGCACGGCCACCGGACCCTTTTGCGGGTTATCGACGCGGATCTGCGGATGTTCCTTGGCCCAATACCACGTCCGGCCGCGCCCGTGCTCGACCGGGTGCCAGTCGCGGTCCATGAGCACCTCGACGAAGCGGTCGTTCGCGCGGTCGAGCAGCGTGTAAGCCGGGTTGTTCGAGAGGGGATCGCGCGCGCCGTCCAACCGCACGAGGGGCAGACGCGTCGTCAGGTCCCAACGCGCACGCGGCGGCAGGGCGGGCCGCCCCTCGTAGGTAGCGGCCGAAATGTACTGTTCTTTGCGCAGCAGGAAACAGTTGGCCCACAAACGGTCCCAGACCAACGGCAGGCGCACGTTGACCGCCGTCACGTCGGGTAGTTGCTCGATGCCGGTCAGCGCCAACAGGTCGGGATCGACGACCAGCGGCGTCCGGCGAAGCAGGGCGTTGAAACGGCCGGCCCCGGCAAGGTTGATCGCCAGCACGGCGGCCCATAATCCGCCGGCCGCCACCCGCGCGAGCCACGCGCGTTTGCCAAATCCCCCGCGCAGCCAAAGGCACAGGCTGACCAGGATTCCGGGGTAAAATACCGTGAACAACTTGAAGGCGTCGTAGCTGGAACGGTCGTGGTGCAGGCGTTCCGCGCGCAGCAAATACCAGTAGCCGCAAAAAATCGGCAGCGTGCAGCAGAGCGCCATCAGGCTCGCCAGGCCGTGTCCGCGCCGGGCTTGCCACCAGCCGTAGCCGACCGCCGCGCCCAGCGCGGCGACCGCCACCGCACCGGCCAGGGCCGAGCCGGTCGGCGCGAGCGACGACATCTCCGCGAACGCGCCGTACCACCCGGTCGGCCAAAACCCGGGGATGTACCAGCCGAAGGGTGTTTGCCGGAAGAGGGCGAGCCGCTCGACGATGCTGACGACGCGTTCCGGGAAAAGCAGGGTGCAAACGAGCAGGTTGCCCCCGATGAGCCCCAGCCAGCGGAACGTTCGCGCCCAGCGTCCGTCGCGCAACGTCCTGATACACACGAAGGTCAGGACGGGGATGTACGCGAAGAGGATGAAGAAATTGTAGCCACCGAACAGCAGCCAGTTGCCCGTCAGCAGCAGCCCCGACCAAACCGCCAGCCGCCGCCACGTCGCCGGTCCGCGCGCGGCTTGCCAGGCGGTCCACGTCAATAGCACGACCGCCGGGGCTGCCAGAAGCTGGCCGAGCGCCGTCTGGTATGCCGTGTAATACAAAATCGGGCTGAACGCGTAGATCGCCGTTACCCCCACCCCACCCGCCGGCCGGAAGCGGAAGACCGAACGCGCCAGCCAGCACACGGCGGGCAGGTGAAGCACCAGCAGCACCGCGCCGAAGAGGCTGACCAGTTCGTACGGTTGGCGGCCGGACAGCGTGGCGTACAGCGCGATGAGCGCCGGGGGCGAGAAATGGTTGATCCGCAGCCAGAACGTAAAGAAGTGGTCGGTGGACAACATCGGGTCCGCGCCGTTTGGTCCCAGGAACCCCTCGCGGTCGTCGCGGGAAAATTCCTTTAACACCCGGGCGCCCGCCGCGTAATCCGCCGCGTCGCAGGAACTGATCGCCGCCGAGGTCAGCACGCCGGGCGGTTTGGTGAACGGGTAGCATTGGACGACCAGCGACGCCGCCATCAGCGCGGCGACCGCCGCCCAGCGCCGGAGGCCCGTTGCCAGCAGGACTGCCGTCGCCGCAACCGCCTTCCCCCAATGCCGCGTCCCCACCGGCGAACCGCCGACCGACACGCGCGCGCCCGCCGCCAGGAGCAATCCGATGGGCAACAACAGCGCGGGCCAGGCGTATCGGTCCGTCCCCGCGAGCGGCGTGTGCGCGCCGATCCAGACCGTCAGCGATTGCAACCCGAGGCCGACCGGACCGCAAAACGCCGGCCAAAACCGCCGCCAGCGGCGTGGCAGGAGCAGGAGCGTCAGGCCCAGTCCCCAGAAGAAGATCGTGAAGATCCACAAACCCCCGGTTGCATACCAGATCATCGCCGGTTCCTCCGGTCGGATGACGGGGTCTGAGGTGCGCCGTGGGTCGGGCGCGGGCGGCTGGCTTGGGGGGCCCGGTTCATCCGTTTTGGAAGACGAATCCTTACAGAAAGCCCGCCGCTGGCAAGGGAATCCTTCGAATGTAGGTTGTGGGTTGTGGGTCGGCTCCTTCGCAGCCCCGAAGGGGCGTGATGCGATAGCCCAGGGTGCAACCCTGGGTCAGGTGAAAAAAATCAGGCCAAGCCCTGAAAGGACGGGACGAACGACGCCGTGACGCGTCCGGGTGACGCCCTTGCAGGGCTTTGGAATCTTGGTTGGCCCATGACCCAGGGCGTTGCCCTGGGCTATCTCATCCTGCTCTTCCAGGGCAGCAGAGGGATAGCTCGCGTCTCACACATCCCACCCGAAAGCAGAGGGACAACCCACAACCCACAGTCCACTCGAAACGTTGACTTGCACATCCGTTTCGCGTCAACGTGGCGCGCCGCCGCCGACCCGCCCGCATGAAGAAAGACCTCCCCTCCCAACCTGCGGCGAGCAGCGCGGGCATCGAATTCCACAAGGTCAACGCCGCCGGCTGGGACTGGCGCGACACGTACCACTGGATGCTGACCCTCACGTGGCCGCGATTCGCCGTTTTCCTGCTCGGCGTTTATCTGGTGATCAACGCCGTTTTCGCCGGCCTGTTCTGCGTGGAACGCGGCTGCGTGGACGGCATGACGCCGTGATCGTTCCCGAGTGCGTTTTTCTTCAGCGTGGAAACTCTCGCCACCGTGGGCTACGGGCACATGTACCCGGCGACGCTCTACGGGCACATCGTCGTCACGGCCGAGATCGTCGTGGGTATGTTCGGCACGGCGGTTATGACGGGGCTGATCTTCGTGCGTTTCTCGCGGCCGACAGCACGGTTGCTGTTCAGCCGCGTACTGTGCCTGACGACATATAACGGCCAGCCCGCGCTGATGCTGCGCGTCGCCAACGAACGCCGCCAGCCGATGGTCAACGCCGAGTTCCGCCTCGGGCTCATCCGCCACGAGCCGACGCTCGAAGACCCGACGCTGTTTTGCTTTCATAACCTGACGTTGCAGTTCAGCCACCTGATCCTGTTTCCGGCGGCGGTGACGGTCCGCCATTTGATCGACGAGCGCAGCCCGCTCCACGGCGTGACGCCCGAGTCCATCGAGAGCGAGGGTTTCCGGTTCATGGCGTCGGTCGAATGCGTGGACAAGACGATCCAGGTGCCCGTGCGCAACGAGCAGCTCTACGGTTGGCAGGACGTGCGTTTCGGCGAACGCTTCGTCGAAATCTACGGAGACGAAAGCGACGGACCACGGCGGGTGGATTACGGACGGCTGCACGACACCGAAAAGGCGTAAATGACGAATGACGAATGACGAATGACGAATGCGGCAGGGGAACGCGCCTTCCAAATGCCGCCATCCGTTGTTCACCGTGACCTGAACCACCCGCCCGCGCTCCACCTTTCGTCATTCGTCATTCGTCATTTCCACCATGCGCCTCACGCCCTACCTCCACGCCCGGGTGCGCTCGATCACCGGGGTCGTCATCGGACTGTACGTCACGATGCACCTCTGCAACCACGCGCTCGGGTTGATCTCGCTCGACGCCCAGGAAGGGGCGCGCCCGTACGTGATGGCGCTCTGGCATTCGCCGGTCGGCCAGATTTTGCTCTACGGCAGCCTCGCGGCACACGCCGCCTGCGCGTTGATTTCCCTCGCCCGGCGGCGGGAATTCCACCTTCCGGCTTGGCAATGGGCGCAACTCCTTTTCGGCCTGGCGATCCCGTACCTGCTACTCGGCCACATCGTCAACACGCGCGGCACCCGCATCCTGACGGGCATCGACATCAATTACCCTTACGAAATCGCCAACCTGTGGGTCGATCCGTTGACGCGCGCGCGGCAGATTCTACTCGTCGGCCTAGTCTGGGGGCATTTCGTCGCCGGTCTGCATTTCTGGCTGCGCTTCCACGGGTGGTATCGGCGCGCGTTCCCGTTCGCGCTGCTTTTCTATGTGCTCGTGCCGGCCGCCGCGCTGCTCGGATTCGCGGAGGTGGGCATGACGATGACCGCCCGCGCGCGCACCGATCCCGCGTGGCTGGCGAGCATGAAATCGCTCGGCGTGCCGTCCGATCCCGGCCGGGCGGCGTTGCGCGCGGGATTGCGGCAATGGGCGGGCGTCGGGTGGCTCGGCCTGGTCGGCGTCGTCTTCATCGTGGCGCAGATCCGTCATTGGCTGGGCCGGCGGCACCGCTTCCGCGTCACGTACCCGGAGCATCTCTCGGTGGAAGCAACCCTCGGCATGTCCGTGCTGGAGGTCAGCCAGAGGGCGCACCGGCCGCACGTCTCGGTGTGCGGGGGACGGGCGCGCTGCACGACGTGCCGGGTGCGCGTGGAGGGGACCGACGGCGCGCTGCCGCCTCCGGGCAAGCTGGAAGCCGACGCGCTGGCCCGCATCGGTGCGCCGCTCGACCTGCGGCTGGCGTGCCAGTTGCGGCCGGTCGCCGACCTCGCCGTGGATCCGCTGCTGCATCCCCGGCTGGCGTTCACGGCGCACACGCGGGCGGCGCGCGGCGGCAGGGAATTCGGCGAGGAGCGCCACCTGACGATCCTCTTCGTCGATTTGCGCGGGTCCACGCGGCTGGCGGAAGCGCGTCTGCCGTACGACGTGGTGTTCATCCTCAACCATTACTTTGCCGCGCTGGCCGGGGCGGTGGACCGCGCCGGGGGGCATTATTCGAGCTTCACGGGCGACGGGCTGATGGCGATGTTCGGGTTGGAGGACGCCACCGGCCACGGCGCGGAGGCGGCGCTCCTCTGCGCGCGGGACATGCTCGGAGAGGTCGGCGCGATCAACCGGCGGCTGGCGTCCGAACTCGCCGAGCCGTTGGTGGTGGGCATCGGCCTGCACACGGGTCCGGCGATTGTCGGGCTGATGGGGCCGCCCAAGGCACCGTTCCTCTCCGCGCTCGGCGACACGGTGAACACCGCCGCGCGACTGGAAAGCGCCACGAAGGAACTCCGCGCGCCGGTCGTCGTCTCGCGCGACACGCTCCACGCGGCCGGCCTGACGATTGACGAGAATTGCCACGAACTGGCCCTGCGCGGGCGCACAGGGAAACTTCCCGTCTACGCGCTTTCGCTGGAAGATCTGCGCGCGATGGAAGGCGGCCGCGCAACGGCGGCCCTAGCTTGAAAAAATGCCCTTCGGCAACGCTGCTGTGACCGTGACCACCCCGCCGTTGACCACCTGACTCAGACGCAACGACAAGGTTGCGCTGCACAGCACGTAGGCGTTCTCGGGCGTCATGCCCCAACGCTCCGCGATGAAATCGACCGCGCGCGAGGTCGCCGTCGCGGCGGCCCGGAGCGGATCGGTGCCCGGCTCGATGAACAACCATTCACCCGCCGACGCCATCGACGGACGCGCGGGCGTTTCTGCCATCGGCGCGGTCAGCGCGAAATCCCGCCGTACCTTGAACCGCAGGCTCACGTCGGCGGGGCATTCGATGCCGTTGAGACACACCTCGCCGTCGCCCTGCGCGGCGTGAATATCTCCCGTGGAAAACAACGCGCCCGGCCGCATCACGGGGAGATAGAGCGTCGCCCCGCGCGTCAGGTCGCGCACGTCGAGATTGCCGCCGAACGGACCCGGCGGCCGGGTGGGAAAATCACCGTCCGCCGCCGGAGCCACGCCCATCACACCGCAAAACGGCCGCAGGGGGACCCGTGCCGGGGTCAGCGAGTCGGACCATTCGTTTTCCAGCTTCCAGATAAACAGGTGCGGCGCGCGAAAGCGTTCGCGCAGCAGGCCCAATCCATCCACGATGCTCGACCAGCCCCAGCCGCCGTGGCGGATGTCGAGCACGTCGATCTGGAGCACGTCGCCCGGCCGCGCTTCCTCGACGAACACCGGCCCCGTCAGCGCATGGATGCGCGCGCGGTCGATGCGCAAAAAATCGGCGAGCTTCGATTGCGGCGTGACCTGTCCATCGCTCGAATCGCGGCAGCGGAAATGCACCGTGTCGCCCGAGCGGATCGTCAACGCGGCCGGCAGGGCGGCGTTCCAGCGGTGGTGGATGGCTTCCTCGCCCAGCGAATGTTCGGCCATGGAAAGCGCGTCAGGTTTTCATCGCGAAGGCGAAGCGTTCGACCTCCTGATAGTCGCGGACGCTTTCCACGTTGGAAAACCCCGCGTCGGTCAACAGCGTGTTCACAGCGGCGGCCTGGTCGTGGCCGATTTCCAGCGCGATCCGGCCGCCGGGCGCGAGGCGTTCGTGCGCCTCCGTGACGCATCGGGCGACAACGGCGAGGCCGTCCGCCCCGCCGTCGAGCGCGATCATCGGGTCGTGCTGAACCTCGCGCGCGAGCCCGGCGATGTCGCCCGTGGGAATGTACGGCAGATTGGCGGCGACGAGGTCGAACGGCCCGGGGCACGTCGCCAGCAGATCGCCCTGGCGGAGTTCCACGCGTTCGGTCAACCCGAGTTTGGCGGCGTTGTCGCGGGCCAGGCGCAGGGCGTTGCCCGAACGGTCCACGGCCTGCACGCGCGCGTTGGGGCGTTCGGCGGCGAGCGTCAACGCGATGATCCCCGAGCCCGTGCCCACGTCGATGCAGCGGGCGTCGTCGGGTAGCGGAAATTTGAGGATGAGTTCGACGAAGCGTTCGGTTTCCGGCCGGGGAACGAGCGCGCGGCGGTCGCAGAAGAATTCGCGTCCGTGGAACTCGACCGTGCCGAGCAAATGCTGGAGCGGCTCGCCCTGCGAACGGCGCTTGACGAAGTCGCGCAGGGTGTCGAGTTCGTGGTCGCTGAGCGGCCGGTCGAAGACCATGTAGAGGTCCATCCGCCGCTTGATGCCCAGGACGTGGGCGAGCAGCAGATCGATGTTGAGCCGCGGGCTCTCGACGCCCCGGTCCGCGAAGTATTTCGCGGTGGATTCGAGGACGGCAAGAACGGTTTTCACGGGGAACGCGCAGCTTGGCCCAAACGTGCGGCGAACGCAAAGGGGCTTTGCAGCCGTGGCTTGCCCGGGAAAGGATTTTCCGTTAATGAATCGGAGAAAGTCCTCCAATGAGCATCAAGGCGTTTTCAACGGGTTATGTGACGGTGGAAGAATATCTTGCCGACGAGGAGTTGAGCGAGACCAAGCACGAGTATCTCGGCGGCGTGGTCCACGCCATGTCCGGCGCGGCTGAACCGCATATCATCATTGAGGGAAATCTCGCTGGGATGCTCTACATACGCCTGCGCGGAAAACGTTGTCGGCCCTTTGGCGGAAACATGAAAGCGCTCCTTCATCCCCAGCCCACCGGGCGTGCTTACTACTATTACCCGGATGCGATGATCGCTTGCGATCCAACGGATACGGGCCACGGTTGGCGAGAACGGCCGGCGGTGCTTTTTGAAATCGCCTCGGAGAGCACCCGCCAGATCGATGAACGGGAGAAGCGTTTTGCTTATCTTCAACTTGCGAGCTTGGAAGCCTATGTGCGGATCGAGCAGGATCGTCCCGAAGTCATTCTGGAGCACCGTACCTTGGAAGGCTGGCGGCTCGAACGCCTCGTTGGCCTGGAGGCCGTCGTCCGCCTGCCTTCCATCGGGATCGACCTGCCGCTCGTGGACCTTTACGAAGGCGTGACGTTCCCATCTCTTCCGGACCCACCGGCCGGGGAGTAATCGCGCGCCATATACCGCACGAGCGTGGCGGGGTCGATCATCGGCGGGATCAATGAGACGCAGGAAGTGCTCGGTTTCTGCGCGGAACACCACGTCGCGCTGGACATCCAGATCATCCCGACCCAGCGGATCAACGACGCGTACAAGCACGTGATCGACGGCGACGTGCGCTTCCGCTACGTCATCGACATGGCGTCGCCGGCGGAGGACGCGGCGGAGTCATTCCTTGTTTCCAGCGGACGGGCCGGTACGCTGGCGGCACGATGAGTAAACCCCTCCTCCGATGGGCGTGCGGCCTGACCGCGTTCTGGCTGGTGCTCGCGCCCGCCAGCGTCCGCGCGCAAAATCAGCAGGAGATGAACCGGCAGGCCGAACAGGAATTCAACGCGGCCGACGCCGAGTTGAACAAGGTCTACAAGCAACTCTCCGGCAAAATGGAAGGGCCGGACCTGGAGGAACTCAAGGCGGCGCAACGTCTCTGGGTGCAGTTCCGCGACGCGCAGGCGAAATACGAAGCCGATCTCGGCGCGCGGGGCGGTTTGCTGTACCCGACGATCTACCGTGGAACGCGCGCCGCCCTGACCAAGGCGCGCACCGCCGGACTCAGGAAAATCCTCAAGGGCGACTGACGCGGATTTTCATCCGGCTCACGTCGCCAGCGTGGCGGCGGCGAGGCGTTCCTCCATGTCCTGCGTCTGGAGCGAACCGATCATCTCGCCCAAGTCACCCTCCACGAAGCGGTCGAGATTGTAGAGCGTCAGGTTGATGCGGTGGTCGGTGACGCGGTTTTGCGCGTAGTTGTACGTGCGGATTTTTTCCTCGCGTCCGCCGCTGCCGATCTGGCTCTTGCGATGGGCGCTGTACTTCGCTTCTTCCTCGGCCTGTTTGCGTTCGAGCAAGCGTGCGCGCAGGATGCTGAGCGCTTTTTCCTTGTTCTTGATCTGGCTGCGGCCGTCCTGGCAGCGCACGATGGTCCCGGTGGGGATGTGCATCACCTGCACGGCGCTGTCCGTCGTGTTGACCCCCTGCCCTCCCGGACCGCCGGCGCGGCAGACCTCGACGCGGATTTCGTCGGGTTTGAGTTCGAGTTCGACCTCCTCCGCCTCGGGCAACACGGCCACCGTCGCCGTGGAAGTATGGATGCGCCCCTGCGCCTCGGTCGCGGGCACGCGCTGGACGCGGTGGACCCCGCTCTCGTAACGCAGCCGCCGGAACACCGACTCGCCGGAAACGCGGAAGATCACTTCCTTCAGCCCGCCCAACTCCGACGTGCTGGAATCCATCGGCTCGATCTTCAGCCCGATGCCCTCCACATAGCGCGTGTACATCCGAAAAAGATCGGCCGCGAATAACGCCGCCTCGCTGCCGCCGGTGCCGGCGCGGATCTCGACGATGGCGTCGCGGTCCTCGTTGGGGTCGGGCGGCAACAGCGCGAGCTGGATGGCGCGGTCCAGACGGACGAGTTCGGCGTCGAGAACAGGCAATTCCTCGGCGGCCATCGCGGCCAGTTCGGCGTCGGCGTCGCTCCTAGCGAGGGCGGCGTTTTCCTCGCGCTGGGCGGCAGCCTTGTTGCGCGCGTCCCAACTATCGAGCAGCGTCTTGAGCTGCGCATGTTCGCGCATCGCGGCACGGGCGCGCTGGGGATGGTTGAAAATCGCGGGGTCGGCGATGGCGTTGTCCAGTTCGCGGAAACGCTCGGCCTTTTTGGCGATGATCGGGCGGAGATCCATTGAGGCAAGATTCAGGGGGAGAACACGGCAAAACAAAACGGTGGGAGCGCATGGACGCTCCCACCGTTGCGGAAAATCAGGCTGGAAAAGCTAGCTGCGCTTGCGCGCGAGGCCGCCGGCGGTGCCGAAGCGGCGGGAGAATTTCTCGATGCGCCCGGCCGTGTCGATGAACTTCTGTTCACCGGTGAAAAACGGGTGGCAGCCCGCGCAGATGCCGATCTGGAGATCCTTGCGGGTGGAACGGGTGTGATAAACCTTGCCGCAGGCGCAGGAGATCGTGGTCGCGTTGTAGTTGGGATGGATATTCTCTCTCATGGAAGTCGCCTCCGGCAGGGACTGATTTCCCTGTATTGAAGGGACGAATAGCATCGTGCAAAAACCGCGGAAAGCAAGTGCGTCGTTCATTCCGCTCCGAGCCCCGGCTGCGGGACGCCAGATCAAAAATTGGTGGCGAGAATCTCCACGCTGTTCCGGGCGCGTTCCATGAAGCGAGCCGCCTTCCGGATGCGTTGAGCCTGCTTCCTGAGTCGGGCATCCCTCTTCGCCGCACCGGGTGGCATCCCCGCTCCGAGCTGCGTCATCAGGAAGCAGGTCCGCAGCTTGCCCGCAATGATGGACGTGAACGGCTGGCCATCGAGCGGGTTATAAAAAATCATGGTCGCTTCCTGGCCAGGGGGATTCCCTTGTATGGTCCCGCCGTGACCTTCTGCGCAACGATCCGACCCTCCGCGCGGTCGATTTTGATGTATTTGCCGCTGCGTGGATTCTTCGTCTGCACCAGATCGTGTTTTTTCGTCGCGCTTGCCATTGCCATCATTTCTACGAGAGATTTCCCGGGCTCGCAAGCCCGCCCCGTGCGCCCCAGCGTTGGCGGTGCTATCTTTTCTCCTCCCTTATGCAAACGATGCCCGCCCTCGTCAAACGCCGTTCCGAGCCCGGCCTCTGGCTCGAAGAAGTGCCCGTCCCCGAGGTGGGCATCGACGACGTGCTCATCCGCGTCCTCAAGAACTCGATCTGCGGCACCGATGTCCACATCTTCAACTGGGACGCCTGGGCGCAAAAGACGATCCCCGTGCCGATGGTCACCGGACACGAGTTCGTCGGGCGCATTGAGGCGGTCGGCAGCCACGTGCACGATTTCCACCCGGGCGAGATCGTCTCCGGCGAGGGGCACGTCGTGTGCGGTCATTGCCGCAACTGCCTCGCCGGCCGCCGCCACCTTTGCCCGAACACCAGCGGCGTCGGCGTCAACCGGCCCGGGGCGTTCGCCAAGTACCTCGCCATCCCGCAACAGAACGTCTGGCACTGCGATCCGAACATCCCGCTCGACGTGCTTTCGTGCTTCGACCCGCTGGGCAACGCCGTCCATACGGCGCTGAGCTTCGACGTGCTCGGCGAGGATGTGCTCATCACCGGCGCGGGGCCGATTGGCTGCATGGCGGCGGCGGTCGCGCGGCACGCCGGGGCGCGCTACGTGGTCGTCACCGACGTGAACCCTTACCGGCTCGAACTCGCCACGAAACTCGGCGCGACCCACGCGGTCGACGTGAGCAAGGAATCCATCGCCGACGTGCAGAAGCGTCTCGGCATGAAGGAAGGCTTCGACGTGGGCCTGGAAATGAGCGGCAACGCGCGCGCCTTCAAGGACATGATCGCCAACATGTGCCACGGCGGCAAGATCGCGCTGCTGGGCATCGGCATCCACGGCGAGGCGGGGGCGATTGACTGGGACACGGTGGTTTTCAACAGCCTCACCATCAAGGGCATCTACGGCCGCGAGATGTACGAGACGTGGTACAAGATGACCGCTATGATCCAGAGCGGACTGGACATCTCGCCGGTCATCACGCACCGCTTCCCGTATCAACAATATCAGGAAGGCTTCGAGCTGATGCGCTCGGGCAAGAGCGGCAAGATCGTCCTGGATTGGCAGGAAGCCGCGTGAAGATCGTCCTCCCGGGTGGCAGCGGACAGGTCGGCACCTTGCTGGCGCGGGCGTTTCACCGCGATGGCCACGAGGTCATCGTGCTCAGTCGCCGGATGAGCCACCTCGGGGAATCTCCACCCTGGAAGGTGGCCATGTGGGACGCCCGCAGCGCCGGTCCGTGGGAAAGCGAATTCGAGAACGCCGACGCCGTCATCAACCTCGCTGGCCGCAGCGTCAACTGCCGCTACACCCCCGCCAACCGGCGCGCCATCATGGACTCGCGCACCGTTTCCGCGCGGCTCGTCGGCGAGGCCATCGCGCGCCGCAGGAATCCACCGCGCGTCTGGCTCCAGGCGAGCACCGCGACGATCTACGCCCACCGCTACGACGCTCCCAACGACGAGGCGAGCGGCATTCTCGGCGGCGACGAACCCGGCGCGCCCGACACCTGGAACTTTTCCATCGACGTGGCGAAAAGCTGGGAAGCCGCCGCCAACGAAGCCGCCGCCGCGCTGCCTTCCACGCGGTTGGTACTCATGCGTTCCGCCATCACCATGAACCCCGATCCCGGCAGCGCCTTCTGCGTGCTGCTCAACCTTGTGCGCCTGGGTCTTGGTGGCGCGGCGGGCGACGGGCGGCAGTTCGTCTCGTGGATTCACGAGGAGGATTTCGTGCGCGCCGTGTACTGGCTCATCGAA
>CALMVM010000609.1 GCA_937873255.1 uncultured Verrucomicrobiota bacterium
CATCACGATGGCCTCGCACTGCGTCGGGTTGACCTTGCCCGGCATGATCGAACTGCCCGGCTCGTTGGCGGGCAGGATCAACTCGCCCAACCCGCAACGCGGTCCACTGGCCAGCCAGCGCATGTCGTTGGCGATCTTCATGAGCGCCACCGCCAGCCCGCGCAACGCCGCGTGCGCCGCCACGATGGGGTCGAGCGAGCCCTGCGCGAAGAACTTGTTGGCCGCCGTGACGAACGGCAGCCCGGTCAGTTCCGCGATGGCGGCGGCGATGTCTTTACTGAAGCCCGGGAACGAGTTCAGCCCCGTGCCCACCGCCGTGCCGCCCGCGGCCAGTTCGTAGAGCCCCTGCTTGCTCGCCTCGATGCCCTCCAGGGCAAAGCGCAACTGCGCCGCGTAGCCGCTCCACTCCTGGCCGACGGTCAAGGGCACGGCGTCCTCCAGGTGCGTGCGCCCGATCTTGACCTCGTTCTTCCAGTCCTCGGCCTTGACCTCGATGGTCTTGATGAGCGCCTCCACCTGCGGCACGAGCGTCTCGTTGAGTTCCTGCACGGCGGCGACGTGCATGGCCGTCGGGAACGTGTCGTTGCTGCTCTGGCCCATGTTGACGTGGTCGTTGGGATGCACGGGCTCCTTGCTGCCCAGCTTGCCGCCGAGCAGTTGGATGGCGCGGTTGCTGAGCACCTCGTTGACGTTCATGTTGCTCTGCGTGCCGCTGCCGGTCTGCCACACGTAGAGCGGGTAGTGCTCGTCCAGCTTGCCCGCGATGGTTTCGTTGGCCGCCTGGATGATCGCCGCCGCCTTGTCCTCGGGCAGGCGGCCGTTCTTGCCGTTGATCATCGCCGCCGCCTTCTTGACGTAGCCATAGGCGTGGTAGACGCGCTTGGGCATCTTGTCGTTGCCGATGGAGAAGTGGATGAGGCTGCGCTGGGTCTGCGCGCCCCAGTAGCGGTCGGCCGGCACCTGGATGCTGCCCATCGAGTCGGTTTCCGTGCGTTCGCCCTTGGCGTCGATGCCGATGGGCACGTCCTTGAGGGCGCTTTTGCCGTCTGTCTTGCCAAATAAGCTCATGGATGTTTTGTGGTGGTGCTCCTGCGCTTCCAAATTTGCCGCGCAACTTCAACGGGTCTGGTTCAGCGCTTCGTGACCGATCGGCTTGTACGCGGGTTTGTAGACCTGCGCCTCGGTCCAGGCGACGAGGTCGGCGGGCTCCTCCACGGTGGCCAGCTTCTGCTCGAAGATGATCCGCGCCACCTTCATGGCCGTGGCCACCTCCACGGTGAACACGTCGCGCTGCGGCGGGAAGAGCAGACCCTTCTCGCGCTCGACGCTGCTGACCTGTTCGGCCAGGGCGTGCGCCGCGGCGATGAACATCTCGTCGGTGATGCGCTTGGGCCGGGTCAGGTACACCGCCATCGCCACCGCCGGGAACACGTAGAAGTTGTTCGCCTGTCCCGGCTCGAAGTTCTTGCCGTGGACGTTGACTTCCGGGAACTGCACGCCCGCCGCGAAGAGCGCCTTGCCGTCGCTCCACTCGTAGGCTTGCTGCGCCGTGCACTCGGCCTTCTCCGTGGGATTGGACAACGCGAAGATGATGGGCCGCTCGTTGTTTTTGCTCATCTCCTCGACCACGGCCTGCGTGAACGTGCCGCCCACCGTGCTCACCCCGATCAGGATGTTCGGCTTGAGCGAGGCCACGGCCTCGTGCAGGTCCTTGGTCGGCGCGTGCGGGTGCGCGTAGGGCTTTTGCCACTCGTTGAGATCCTTGCGCGAGGGTTCCAGCAGCCCGTCCACGTCGAACATGCTGACCTGCTTTTGCGCGTCCTCCTTGCTCAGGCCTTCGAGGGTCATGGCCGTGACGATCATGTTGCCGATGCCGATGCCCGCCGAACCCGCGCCGAAGAAGAGGATCTTCTGGTCCTTGAGCTTGCCGCCCTTGATCTGCAAGGCGGTGACCAACCCGGCGATGACCACGCTCGCGGTGCCCTGGATGTCGTCGTTGTAGCAGAGGTACTTGGTGGTGTAGCGCGCCAGCAGACGCAGGGCGTCGGTGCCCTTCCAGTCCTCGAAATGCACGCAGCAGCCGGGGAACACCTCCTGCACCGCGTCCATGAACTCGTCCACGAAGTTGTCCAGCTCATCGCTGGAAGGCGGCGGCTGGCGCAGGCCCAGGTAGAGCGGGTCGTCGCGCAGCGGCTGGTTGGTCGTGCCGATGTCGATGAGCAGGGGCAGCAGCCCGTCCGGGGGCACGCCCGCGCAGGCGGTGTAGAGCTGGAGCTTGCCGATGGGGATGCCCATGCCGTTGGTGCCGATGTCGCCCAGGCCCAGGATGCGCCCGCCGCTGGAGGCGCAGATGAAGCGCACGTCCTTGATCGGCCAGTTCTTCAGGACCTCCTTGACCTTGCCCTTGTGCTTGATGGACAGGTACATGCCCTGCGCGCGCCGGTAGATGTGGCCGAACTTGGTGCACGCCTCGGCCACCGTGGGATCGTAGACGATGGGCAAAAAGCGCTTGGGGTCGCTCATGACGACCTTGAAAAAGAGCGTCTCGTTGTACTCGTACAGGCCGTTGAGGAAGATGTACTCCTCGATGGGCGAGGGCTTTTGCGCCAACTGGCGCATGGCGCGCTGGAACTGGCGGTCGAGGTCCTCCACCGCGTCGGGCAGGAGGCCGATCAGGCCGTGCTTTGCGCGCTCCTCCTGCGTGAAGGCGGTGTCCTTGTTCAGGCCGGGGTGATCGAGCAGGGGAAGACCTTGCAGGGTGGAGGTATCGGTGGTGTTGGTGGTGTCTTTCATAGATATGGTTGGTTTCTAAGAGATGGCTGCATGGAGGAGGCTCGCGTTCAGGGCTTCACCCAGACGGTCTGGGCGTTGACGAATTCGCGCAGGCCGAAGTGCGACAGTTCGCGGCCGTAGCCGCTGTGCTTGATCCCGCCGACCGGCGCGCGCGGATCGGAGGCGGTGTAGCCGTTGATGAACACCCCGCCCGTTTCCAGCCGCCGCGCCAGGGCGCGTCCACGCGCGAGGTCGCGCGTCCACAAAGCGCCGCCCAGTCCGAAGTCGCTCGCGTTGGCGAGCCGGACGGCGTCGTCCGCGTCGCGCGCGGTGATCATCGCCGCGATCGGTCCGAACGTTTCCTCGTCGAAGGCCGCCATGCCGGGTTCGACCCCCGTGAGCACGGTAGGCTCGTAGAAGAAGCCGGGACCCGCGACCTTCTTGCCGCCCAGGAGCAGTTTGGCACCGCGCTCGATGGACGTGCCCACCTGCTTGTCCAGCCCTTCGCGCAGGTTGGCGCGTGCGATGGGGCCGATGGTCGTCGCGTCCTGCATCGGGTCGCCGACCACGAGTTGGCGGGCCGCCTCGACGAATTTCTCGATGAACTCCCCGGCGATGGAGGCTTCCAGGATGAAGCGCTTGCCCGCCAGGCACACCTGGCCCGCGTTCTGGAATCGCGCCTTGATGCCGTTCGTGACCGCGGCGTCGAGGTCGGCGTCGGCGAGCACGATGAACGGGTCGGAGCCCCCGAGTTCCAGGAGCGACTTCTTGATCGCCTTGCCGGCCAGGGAGGCGACGGACGCGCCCGCGCCCACGCTGCCGGTCAGGGTGACGGCCGCGATGCGGGGATCATTCAACAATTTGTCTATCGCCTCGCCGTGGGCGTTGATCACGCCGAACGCCCCGCGCGGGAAGCCGCTCTTCTCGAAGGCTTCCAGGAGCGCGTAGGCGCTGCCCAGCACGTTCGGGGAATGCTTGAGCAGGAACGCATTGCCTCCCAGGACGATGGGCACCGCCGCCCGCAGGGCCTGCCAGAACGGAAAGTTCCACGGCATGACGCCGAGCACGACGCCGAGCGGCAGGTAGGAGACGTAAACCTCGGCCTCGTCCACCGGCGCGCGCTCGTCGGCCAGCATCGCCGGGCCATGTTCGGAGAACCACCGGGCGAGGTTGGCGCATTTGTTCACTTCGGCGCGGGCTTCCCGGAGGGTCTTGCCCATCTCCGTGGTGATCAGGCGTCCGAGCGGTTCCACGTTCGCCTCCAGGTAGGTGGCGAGGTTGGCGAGCGCGTGGGCGCGCTGGGCGGTGGGCGTGTCGCGCCAGACGTGAAAACCCGCTTGCGCCTCGTTCAGGAGGGTTTCGGTCTGCGACTCGTCGGCGAGCGGGTAGCTGGCGATCACCGCGCCGGTCGTGGGGTTGCAGGTTTCTACGGTAGTGGCCATCGGTAAGGTTTGGTTCGTGGGGTTCTTCACAGGCTCTAGCCGGTCAAGACGATGGCCGCGGCCAGCGTCAGGGCGGAGAAAAGGTAGCTATAGAGCATGACCGACGCGCTCTCCTGCTGGGCCGTCTTGTAACGGAGCGAGAAGATCACCAAAATGACCGCGCAGGGCATCGCGAGCGAGATCACGGATTCGCGCAGCACCGCGTGGTCCAGCTTGAGAAAGTGCAACGGCAGCAGCACCAGACCGGGCACCAGGACCAGACGGCAGAAGGTGCTGACGACGATCGGCATGGACACCGTGGGTTTCTGGGATCGCAGGATGATGCCGCTGGCGAACAGGGACACGCCGGCGGTGGCCGCGCCGAGCAACTGGAACGACTTGACCAGCGGCGCCGGGATGCGCAGGCCCACGAGCACCAGCACGACGGCGAGGATCGGCGCCCAGACCACCGGCTCCTCCAACGACGACAGGATGATGCCGCCCACCGAGGGCTTGGCCGGCTCCTGCTTCCCGGATTGCGGACCATGGTCGTTCCCGTCCTGGTGCCCGTCGCCACCGGCGGCCGAGAGCAGGACGATGCTGACCGGCACGACCGCCAGGTTGGTGATCAGCCCGGCCACCGCGACGGCCAGCGTCGCCCCCTGGGCACCGATGATCGCGCCCAACACCGGCAGGCCGATGAAGGGCACCGCCGGGAAGGAGATGGCCATCGCCTGCAACGTGCTCTCACCGAGGGTGCGGTGAAAAACATACCTCGCCACCACGACGGCCAGCGCGAAGGGAACGACCACGCCCGCGAACAGGACGGCCACCAGGGGCAGGTTGGAGACGAGCTGCTCGCGCGACATCGTCACCGTGCCCGCGAACAAGCTCAAGGGCAGCGTGAAAGTCATCACCATCTTGTTCAGCACGCTGGCCGCCTGGCTGTCGTCGTCGTGATGCCAGGCGGCCAGGTAGCCCAACAGCAGGGTGACGAACACCGGCAGCAGGGCGTTGAGGATGGCGTTCATGCGGATGACACGAGCAGGCCCGGGGCAGACCCGGGCGGAAGCGGGGCGAGCGCACCCTGTGCTCAGAGCAGCGGGGTCAGGGCGGGGTCGACGGGTACCTCCAGCACCGTCGGACCGTCGGATTTCCAGGCCTGGGCGAAGAGTTCCGCGAGATGGGCCGCACCCCCTGCTTTGAAAGCCTGGCAGCCGTAGCCCTCCGCCAGCTTGACGATGTCCAACCCGGGAATGTCCAGGCCCGGCACGCCGGGGGTATCCTCCTCCTTGGCGAAGGATTTGAGGATGGCGTATTCCGCGTTGGCGGGCACCACGAAGAGGATCGGCAGCCGGTGTTGCACCGCCGTCCAGAGCGCCTGGACGCTGTACTGGAAGGAGCCGTCGCCGATGACAGCCGCCACGCGCCGGTTGCGCCCGGTGTCCCGCTCGGCCAGCGCCACGCCCACCGCGGCGGGCAGCCCGAAGCCCAACCCGCCGCTGGCCATGGTGAAGAAGCCGAGCGGTTGGTTCACCTGCCAGGCGGCGTGCAGAGCGGCCAGGTTGGAGGGGCTTTCCTCCACCAACACGGCGTCGTGCGGCTTGGACTGCGCCAGGAGATGAAAAATCGCGGCGGCGGACAAGGGCTCGCTGAACTCGGGCGGTTTCGGCGCGGGCCGCGGCGCGGGAGCCTTCCGCCCGGCGGGCAGCGGCGTGCCTGCCACCAGCGGCAGCAGGGCGGACAGTGCCAGACCCGGGTCGCTCAAGAGGCTTTCCCCCGCCGCCGCGCGGGCGGTTTCGGCGGGATCATCGGTGATGTGGAGGAGCCGCGTGCCCTTGGGCAGGTAGTCCCCCGGCACGTAAGGGTAATATCGAAACACCGGCGCGCCGATGATGAGGACTACGTCGTGGCCCTTGAGCTTGTCGGAGAGCGGCCCAATGGCGAACGGCAGAAATCCCTGGAAGAGCGGATGGTTCTCGGGAAAGCCGACCCGCTCGCCGCCGGGGGGCGCGTACACGGCGGCCTGCAGGGTCTCGGCCAGACGCAAGGCATCGTCCCAGGCCCCCGCGCGGTCCACCCCCGCGCCGATGAGCAAGGCCGGGGTCTGACTGCCTGCAATGGCCTCGGCAAAGGCGCGCAAACGCTCGGGGTCCGGGGCGAAGCGGTGGCTGAAGGAGCGCGCCGCGCTGATGTCCATGCCGGGCATCGCGTCGGCTTTCTTCTCCCAATCGTCCAGCGGCAGCGAGAGGTACACCGGCCCCTGCGGGGGTTGGAGGGCGGTGGCGTAGGCGCGCAGGAAAGCCCCGGGTACGTCCTGCGCCCGCGAGGGCTCGTAGCTCCACTTGACGTGGGGCTTGGCCAGCGTGGTGGCGTCCACGTTCGTCAGCCACGGCTCGAGCAGGACCATCTCGCGGGTTTGCTGGCCGGCGGTGAC
>CALMVM010000610.1 GCA_937873255.1 uncultured Verrucomicrobiota bacterium
GGGCAATCTCACCGCCCCTTCGCCGGGATTTTTCTATTTTGGCAAGGAAACCCTGCCCGGCGTGGCGGGCGAATTCTCCGGGCATGCCCGCTTCGACGGCAAGCTGGTTGCCTACCGCGCCGAACCCACCGGGCCGGGCGGCGCATCGGTGCTCGTCACCCGCCGTCTCGATCAGGTGGTGTGTCTGGGCATGCCCCGCGCCGACGGAGGCCCCATTCAGAACGCCCCGCAGGCCTACCCGACGAACATCCCCATCCCCCTCTACAACAACAACGTCATCCCGCTCCAGAGTCTGCCCGGCGCGAAAGGCGTCGTGTATCTCGACTTCAACGGTGGTCCGGGGCCGTGGATCGGCTGGGGAAGTTATCCCGCCTTGCCTTCCGGGGCGACCAATGCCCAGATCAAAGACGTGTGGCAGCGGGTGGCGGAGGATTACCAGGGGTTCAACATCAATATCACGACGGACGTCAAGGTCTTCAACAACGCGCCTACCAACAGTCGCCAGCACGTGCTGGTCACGCCGACCACTACCCCCGCGCCGGGCGCGGGCGGGGTGGCCATCGAGAATTCGTTCAACACGACCCTGGACGAGGTGAACTGGGCGTTTTACACCACGGGGAAAAACAGCGCGGAGGTCGTTTCCCACGAGGTCGGCCATACGCTCGGGCTCTCGCACATGGGCCAGAACATCACGGACAGCACGGGCACGACCACGCACTACGAGTATTACGGTGGACGCGGCTCGGGGGACGTCGGCTGGGCGCCGATCATGGGCGCGGGCTACTACCAAAACCTCACCCAGTTCTCCCACGGGGATTACCAGAATCCGAGCAACACCGAGGACCAGTTGGCCATCATCGCCAACAACAACAACAGCGTCGCCTACCGCGCCGACGACGCCGGCGCGACCTTCGCCACCGCCCCCTACCTCGAAATCCTCGACGACAACACCGTTTCCAACGAGGGCATCATCGAGACCACCGGCGACGTGGATGCCTACCGTTTCGCCGTCACCGCCAGCAGCACGGTGTCGTTCACCGTCAACCCCGTCAGCGCCGGTCCGAACCTGGACATCGTCGCCTCCATCTACAAAAGCGACGACACGACGCTCGTTGCCACGGCCAATCCGGCCACGAACCTGTACGCCACCGTCACCGCGACGCTGGCGGCGGGCGATTACACCCTCCGCGTGGCTCCCACCGGCTACGGCAACCCGCTGGACACCGGCTACTCCAACTACGACGTGCGGGGCGCTTACCTCATCACCGGGTCGGTGACCAACGGCGTCAAGCCCGCGCGCTTCAGCCTGGCGGAGAACAGCGCCAACGCCACCGCCGTCGGCACCGTGACGCCCCGCAACAACCACGGCGGCAGCGCGCTGACCTATGCCATCAGCGGCGGCAACACGGGCACGCCCTTCGTCATCAATGCGTCGACCGGGGCGATCACCGTGAACAACAGCGCCAAGCTCAACTACGAGACGTACTCCACGCGCTGGGACGTTCCGGCGGCCATCCCGTTGTTCGTCACGATCACCGACGCGGCCAACCCGGCCTTGAACGAGACGATCCGCATCGTCGTCACCCTCACCAACGTCAACGAGCCGCCAACGGTCACCGGCGGCGCGACGACGATGCTCGCGCACACGCAGGTCGGCACGAGCATCTTCACGGTCACGGGCAACGACCCGGACCCGTTCGACTTCCCGAATTTCTCCATCGTCGCCGGCAACACGGGCAACGTGTTCGCCATCGACCCCGGCACCGGCGTGATCTCGCCCACGACCGACATCGACGTGGGCAGCTCCACGGTCTACACCCTCACCGTGCGCGCCACCGATCAGGGCACCCCCGCACTCACCGCCGACGCGACCGTCACCCTCACCGTGCTGCCGCTCGCCGCCCGGTACACGCCGGGCACGATTGGGCGCTCCTACTACGAGAACATCTCGGGTGCCGCCGTCAGCGCTTTGACCAGCAGCGCCAACTTCCCGTACAATCCCGATTCGGAGCAGTTCCTCCCTTCGACCGAGGGCCGCATCCACGGGGACAACTACGGCAGCGTCATGCGCGGCTACGTCATCCCGCCGACGACCGGCAGCTACACCTTCTGGATCGCCTCGGACGACAGCGCCGAACTGCGCATCAGCTCCGACGCCGCTCAGGCCGGAGCCGCGTTGCGCGCGTCGAACACCAGCGCCACCAGCGAGGACGTTTACAATAATTACGCCTCCCAGCAGTCCGCCGTGTTGAACTTGACCGCCGGGCAAGCTTATTACATCGAGGCGCGCCACAAGGAAGCCTTGGGTGGCGACCACCTTTCCATCGCTTGGCAGGGGCCGGGCTTTAGCCAGCAGATCATCCCCGGAAAATACCTCGCGCCCTATCCTCAGAACTACGTGCCGAGGATCGCCGCCACCACCTTCAACGTGCGTCGCAACGCCTACATTGGCAGCCTGGTCGGCACCGTCCCCGTGACCGACGTGAACGCCAAGGACACGCACGGTTCGTTTACCATCACCGGGGGCACCGGCACCAACCTCGTCAGCATCGACCCGGCGACGGGAGATCTCCGGCTCACCAACCCGTCGGGACTGGCCGCGGGCGGCAGCTACACCGTGAACGTCAGCACGACGGACTCGGGGTTGCCTGCGCTCACGGGCAGCGGGACGATCACGATCAAGGCCGTCGAGCCGACGGGGATCGCCACCACGAACATCATCCAGCAGATCTGGACCAACCAGAACGGCGCGGCCGTGAGTTCCTTGACCGCCGACGCGCGCTATCCCTTCGCTCCCACCACCACGCGTCTGCTGGGCACCTTCGAGGGGCCATCCGGCCTCGGCAACAACTACGGCACCCGCGTCCGCGCCTTGGTGACTCCGCCGACGACCGGTTCGTACAAGTTCTACATCTCCAGCGACGACGCGAGCGCGCTGTTGTTCAACACGACCAACAGCGCGACCGGGGCCACGCAGATCGCCTACGTCAGCGGCTCCACGTCCAGCGGCAATTTCACGCAGGTGGCCTCGCAGACTTCCGCGGCCTTCAACCTGACCGCCGGACAGTCCTACTACATCGAAGCGTTGCAAAAACAGGCGTACGGCGGGGACTTCCTGCAGGTCGCCTGGACGGGACCGAACATCACGTCGCCGACGATCATCCCGGGCAGCGCGCTGACGCCCTACGACATCAACCTCGCGCCCACCTCTGGCGCGACGTACGCGTTCTCGTTGCGGCCCAACCCGGCGGCGGGCACGGTCGTCGGCACGGTGCAGGCGACCGACCCGGAAGGCGGCGCGGTCGCCTACGCGATCCTTTCCGGCAATGCCTCGGGGGCGTTCGCCATCAACCCGGCGACGGGCGCGATCACCGTTGCCAACGGCGCGCCGGTCACGCCGAACCAGACGATCTCCCTGACGGTCGGCGCCCAGGACGATGGGATCGGCGCCGTGTATCCACTCAAGGTAACGACGATCCCGGTGACGATCACCGTGCCCAAACCCATCGACCAATGGCGGCAGGATCATTTCGGCGCCAACGTGAATAACGCGACGATTGCGGGCAACCTCGCCGATCCCGATGGCGATGGCCTCTGCAACCTGCTGGAATATGCTCTGGGAACAGACCCGATGTCGGGCAATGCCAATTCCGTGGTCATGGACAAGGAAACCATCGGCGGCAACACCTACCTGCGGTTGACGGTCGCGAAGAATCAGGCCGCCACGGACGTGACCTACGGCGCGGAAGCGACCTCTACCCCGGCGGTCCCGGGGTCGTGGAGCGCTTCGGGGCTGGTCGAGGAAACGAACTCGGCGACCTCCTACGTCGTGCGCGACAATGTCCCGATGAACGGGACGCCCGCCCGGTTCATGCGGCTGCGGGTCAGCGTACCTTGATCACCCAGGAAAGTATCCGGCGAGTGCCGCCTTCCATCTCTTTTCACATGCCTGCCTCCTTCTTCCGCCCCATCCCCGCCCTGTTTGCCACCGTCCTCGGTCTGCTGCCGCTGGCGGCACGAGGTCAGGATGCGCCCTTTAAAAAAGACGAGCGCCCGCCCATCGACCTGCACCGCGACAAGACGCTCTACGTCGTGCCCTACGCCCACCTCGATACCCAATGGCGCTGGTCTTATCCGCAGGTTATCCGCGAGTTCCTCGCCAACACGCTGCACAAGAATTTCGACCTCATCGACAAGTATCCCAACTACGTCTTCAACTTCTCGGGATCGCGCCGCTACGAGATGATGCACGAGTACTTCCCGCAGGACTGGGAACGCCTGAAGGGCTACATCAAGGCCGGGCGCTGGTTCCCGTGCGGCTCCTCGGTGGACGAGGGCGACGCCAACGTGCCCGGGCTGGAGTCGATGATCCGCCACGTTCTCTACGGCAACCATTATTTCCGGCGGGAGTTCGGCGTGGCGAGCAACGAGTTCATGCTGCCGGATTGCTTCGGGTTCCCGGCCTCGTTGCCGACGATTCTCTCGCATTGCGGCATCAAGGGTTTTTCCACGCAAAAGCTGACGTGGGGCTCGGCCGTCGGTATCCCCTTCAAGGTCGGCACCTGGGTCGGGCCGGACGGCAGTGCCATGCTCTCGGCCCTGGACCCCGGCAGCTACGGTGCCAACGTCACGACGGACCTCAGCCAGAATCAGGGCTGGCTCAAACGCATTGAGCACTCCGGCGCGGAGAGCGGCGTCTTCGCCGATTACCATTATTACGGCACGGGCGACCGCGGCGGCTCGCCCGAGGAAGCGAGCGTGGCCATGATGGAGCGCAGCATCGCGGGCAAAGGGCCGGTGCGCGTGGTGTCGTCCAAGGCGGACCAGCTTTTCCTGGACGTGCCCGCCGACGCGCGGGCCAAGCTGCCGCGTTACCAGGGCGACATGCTGCTCACCGAGCATTCCGCCGGGTCGGTGACCTCCCAGGCGTACATGAAACGCTGGAACCGCAAAAACGAACTCCTCGCCGACGCCGCCGAACGCTCCGCCGTGACCGCGGCTTGGCTGGGCGGCGCGCCTTACCCGACCAAGAAAATTTACGACGCCTGGGACCTGACGCTCGGCTCCCAGATGCACGACATGCTGCCGGGCACGAGCCTGCCCAAGGCCTACGAGTTTTGCTGGAACGACGACGTGCTCTCGGCCAATCAATTCGCCGCCGTGGAGACGGATTCGGTCGGCGTGGTGGCGGCGGCCCTGGACACGCAGACGCACGGCGGCGGGGTGCCGCTGGTCGTTTACAACGCGCTCTCGGTGGCCCGCGAAGACCTCGCGCAGGGCAGTGTTTCCAGCGAGGAGGCGGCGGCGGACGTGCAGGTGCTCGGGCCGGACGGCAAGGAAGTGCCCAGCCAGGTGATCGGCCGCGCGGGCGGGAAGATCGACTTCGTTTTTCTGGCCAGCGTCGGCCCGGTGAGTTTTACGACGTATGAGGCACAGGTCGTCCCCGCCGGGAAAGCGGCGGCGGGGTCTCCCCTGAGCGTCACCGCCCGCACGCTGGACAACGCCCGCTACCACGTGGCCGTCAACGACGCGGGCGACATCGCCTCGATCTTCGACAAGGCGGCGCGCCGGGAACTGCTCACGGCCCCCGTGCGGATGGAATTTCACCAGGAAAACCCGGCGATGTTCCCCGCGTGGAACATGGATTGGAAGGACCGCCAGAAGCCGGCGCGCGGGTACGTGGACGGCCCGGCGGCGATCCGCGTGGTGGAGAACGGGCCGGTGCGCGTGACGCTGGAGATCGAGCGGCAGGCGGAAGGCTCGCGCTTCGTCAGCCGCGTCTCGCTGGCGGCGGGGGCGGCGGGGGACTCGGTCGAGTTCCACGACCAGATCGACTGGGGCACGCGCGAGGCGTGTTTGAAAGCGGCGTTCCCGTTGAGCGTGGGCAACCCGCTCGCGGCCTACGACGACAAGGTGGGGGCGGTCCTGCGCGGCAACAACGATCCGAAGAAATACGAGGTGCCGCAGCACGAATGGTTCGACCTAACCGACCACGACGGCTCCTACGGCGTGAGCGTGCTCAACGACTGCAAATTCGGCTCCGACAAGCCCGACGACCACACGATGCGATTGACCCTGCTCTACACGCCGGCCGTGCGCGGCGAGTACCAGGACCAGGCGTGCCAGGATTTCGGACGGCAGGACATGGCCTACGCCGTCAACGGGCACCCGGGCGGCTGGCAGGCGGGCGGCACCGTGGTCCGCGCGCATCGGTTCAACCAACCCTTGCGTGTGTTCCAGGCGACCGCGCATCCCGGCACGCTGGGCCGGGCGTTTGCCCTGGCGGCGTTGGACAATCCGCAGGTGGAAATCACCGCCATTAAGAAAGCGGAGGACAGCGACGAGACGGTCGTGCGCCTGCGCGAACTCGGCGGACAGGCGGCGCAGCCGGTCCGGCTACAGTTCGCCGCGCCGATCCTGGCCGTGCGCGAGGTGGATGGACAAGAACGCGCCATCACGGCGGGGGCGGCCGGCGCGTCGTTGCGCGAGGGGCAGCTCGCTGTGCAGATGCCGCCGTACGGCCTGCGGACCTTCGCGCTAAAGCTCGGCACAACCCGCGCCGGGTTGGCCGCGCCGGTGACCGCGCCGGTGGCGCTGCCCTTCGACGAGGATGTGGTCAGCACACGCGAAAACCGTACGGACGGCGACTTCGACCGTGAAGGCCGCTCGTTCCCGGCCGAGATGCTACCCGCCATGGTGGTCAGCGAGGGCGTGCCGTTCCGGATGGGCCCGACCGCCGATGGCCAGAAAAACGCGCTGGCCTGCCGTGGTCAGACGATTGTGCTGCCGACGTGAGATTACGACAATATCTTGTTGCTCGCCGAAGCCGAAAACAGGGATAAACCGGTGACGTTCCAGATGTCGTCGGACGCCACCGCCGCGATGTCCGTCCAGGCCAGCGTGCAGGACTGGAGCGGGTATCTGGGTCAGTGGGACAACCGCCAGTGGAAGGGCGCGGTGCCCGAGTTGACCTATAGCTGGAACAACGCCCTCGACGGCCTGGTGCCCGGTTTCGTCAAGACGGCCACGGTCGCGTGGTACGCCTCGCACCGCCACGAGCGCGACGGCGATGAAATCTACAAATACTGCTACCTGTTCAAATACGGGTTCCCCCTGCCGAAAGGCGCGAAATCCCTGGTGCTGCCCAACGAGCCGAGCGTGCGGATTTTTGCCGTGACGCTGGTGAAATCGGGCCGCGACGACGTGCAGCCCGCGCAACCGCTCTTCGACACCTTCATCGATCACCGGCCCGTTGCGCCGGATGGGTTGCAGCCCGCGCCGCGAGACTACGACGACACCGTTTCGGTAAAGATCGCCGAGCCTCTCTACTGGCGGGAGGGCGGTTTGCGCTACACCCTCGACGGCTCCGAGCCGGACGCCCAGTCTCCGGCCTACACGGAACCGGTCGTCCTGCACGCCAGCGCCACGCTCAAAGCGCGCATGTTCCTGCCCGGCTCGCCCGGCGGCCCGGTGGCGACCGCGCAGTACGAGGTCGAGGACCACACCCCGCCCGCCGTCCGGTCCGTGAACGCCAACACGATGCAGCCGGAGGTGCAGGTCACCTTCTCCGAAGCGGTGGACCCGGCCTCGGCGGAAGCGGCCGGCAATTATCGCTTCGAGCCGGCGGACGTCACCGTGCGCTCTGTCAAGCGGACGCCGGACGGTCTGGGCGCGGTCCTGTCCGTCGCCGGGCCGCTGGCCGCCGGCAGCAGCCACCGCGTGATCGTCAACGGGGTGCGCGACCAGTCGCCCGCCCACAACCCGGCCCGGCAGGCGACGGGTGAGGTCGCCTTGATGCAACCCGTCTTCGCCCTGCCGGAGATCGTGGATTGCGACGGGCAGCAGTCCCGCGAGATGAGTGTCGCCGGCCTGCCTGTGCAGGCGGGGGACTCCTGGACGATCAACTTCTTCGTCCGCACCGACCAGCAGCCGGAGAACCACACGTTGATCGCCGGCTTCGGGTCATCGGAGGACAACGCGGGGCGCGCCCGCTACCTGAGTAAGTTCGGCAACGGCATCCACTTCTGGAGCAGTGGCCGCGACGGCGAAACCACGACGCCCCTCGACCTCGGACGCTGGCAGATGCTCAGCGCCACGTACGACGGCAAAACCTTGCGCGTCTACAAGGATGCCGAACAGATCGGCACGGCCGGATTGGTCTTCGACGCGGATGAGTCCGTGGTCAAGATCGCCCCCCTGGAGCCTTGGGACCACCGGCGGCGGTTCAAGGGCAAGGTCGCCCAATTGACCGTCTGGAAGGAAGCCCTCGCACCGAACTCGCTGGCCTCCCTGCTCAAAAACACGCCTGGCAACGCGGACTGACCGGCACGACGATCTTCAAGCTTGCGCCATCCGGCGCAACAGGGCGGGCCTTTCCCGCATCAGCTTGAGCAGCAGCTCGGCGAAGAGCGAGTTCGCCCAGGCAAACCATTCGCGGCTGAAGTCGGCCGGGTTGTCCGGGTCGAACCCCTCGTGCATGTAGCCGGTGCCCGCGGTCGAGCGTTCCAGCAGTCGCAGACAGGCCAGGATCTCCTCGTCGTCGCCGCTGGTCAGAGCACGCATGGTGATGCCAATCGGCCAAACCTTGCCGGGGCCCGTGTGCGGGCTGCCGACCCCCTCGCCGCCCCGGCCCTTGAAAAACCACGGATTATCCTCGCTCAACACGAAACGCCGGGTGGCGAGGTAAACCGGATCGTCCGGCGCGCAACACCCCAGATAGGGCAGGGAAAGCAGGCTGGGCACGTTCGCGTCATCCATGAAAAGACGGCCGCCAAAGCCATCGATCTCATAGGCATAGATGCGCCCGTATTTCGGATGATCGTGGATGGCGTAAGCGGCCACCGCGTGCTCGACCTCCGCCGCCAGTCGTTGGCACTCCGCCGCGAGGTCCGGCCCGGTATTCGTCTCCTCGAGCATGGTCGCCAATTGCCGCAACGACGCCACGGCGAACAGGTTCGACGGCACGAGGAAGGGAAAGATCGTGGCGTCGTCCGAAGGCCGGAACGCGGAGCAGATCAAGCCGACCGGCGCGACCGGGTTGCCGAAGCCCCGGATCGGCAGGCTGTCCATCGCCTCGTGTGCCGTGCGTTGAAAGCGATAGGGACCGTGCTGGCCATCGCGGCGTTGCTGCTCGCGGAAGGTCCGTACAACCGCGCGCATCGCCTGTACCCAGCGGCCGTCGAACGGGACGGTGTCCCCGGTCGCACGCCAGTATCCATGCGCCAACCGGATCGGGTAGCACAACGAGTCGATCTCCCACTTCCGTTCGTAGACTTCGGGGACCATCTGCGTGTGGTCGCCCTGCCACTGTCCGCCCGAAGGCCCGTGGTTGAAGGCGTTCGCATACGGATCGATCAGGATGGAATCCACCTGCCGGTTGATGACCCCGGCGAGCACGGCCCTGATCCGCGCGTCCCGTGCCGCCAGCGGCAGGTAACACCAGACCTGCGCGGTGGAATCGCGCAGCCACATCGCCTCGATGTCGCCCGTGATGACGAAGGTGTCCGCGCGTCCGCTCGAGTCGTCGAAGGACACCGTGGTGTCCAGGGTGTTCGGGAAGCAGTTTGCAAACAGCGCCGCCGTCTCCGTGCCGGGCACGAATTGGCGAAACTCCTCGATGGTCGCTTCGACGGTGGCGTTCCGCAGGATGGGAGGCGGTTCCGCGTGAGTGTCGTTCCCTGATCCACCCTGCTCCGCCTCGACGCCCCCGTCTGATCTATCTCTTTTCACTCACGCCCGATTGTTGCCTTGCGGAATGCAAATACAAGATCGAAGTCGAAAATTTCGAACTCCGGACCCGTGATCTATTTCTTTTGTGGGGTGGAAGGATGCTTGACAACTCCATCGGTTGACCCCATGACAGGGGCACGACGAAAGTCACCTGCTCTCCCTCATAGAACCGATCCAATGAGGGGGAAAACCCGAAGCAATAAATTCAAATCGAGCACGCGGTCGGCGGTCTACATGCAAATCGCGGAGAAGATCCGCGTCCAACTGGCAAGTGGCAGACTCAAGGAAGGCGCGAGGCTCGCCAGCATCCGCGAAATCTCCGACGCCTACGACGTGAATTACCTCACGGCGCGGCAGGCCGTCAAGCATCTCGAGTCCCTCGGGTTGGTGGAAATGCAGACCGGGCGCGGCACTTACGTCACCTCGCCCCATTCCCAGCAGATGATGGTGGGCGTCGTGGTGCCGGACCTGAGTTACAAGATTAATTCGGGGATCAGCCGGGGCATTCGCGAAGAAACCGTCCAGCGCAACATCACGCCGGTTTTCATGGACTTCCACAACGATGTCCGCCTGGAGGTGCAATGCCTCGACCGGCTCGTCTCGGAGAAGTTCGCCGGCGCGCTCGTTTATCCGAGCCTGGAAGAGGATACTCCGCGCCAGCTGCTGAAGATGATCATGCGCGGTTTTCCGATGATTTTCATCGACCGTGCCCCTCTGGACATCCCTTGCTGGCTCATTTCCTCCGACGATTACGAGATCGGGCGTCTGGCCGCGCGCCATTTGATTGACGCCGGCGCCAGGCGGCTGGCCTGCGTCGGTTCCCCTTTTCCCAATCTCCAGGAGCGGATCAGGGGCTTCCGCGAGGAGGCGAACGAACTCGGCGTGGCCATTCCTTCCGCCCGGATGCCGACCTCGGAGAACATCCCGGTGCACAGCAGCCAGTCGATCACGTCGTACCTGATGGGGCTCGTCCCGCGGCCCGACGGCATCTTTTATTTCAACGATCAGTACGCCCTGGTCGGTTTGAGGCAGCTTCACGATCTGGGCATCCACGTGCCCGGCGAGGTGAAAATCGTCGGCTGCGATGACCTCGAAGCCACTCGCCATTGCCGCCCGACGCTGACGACCATCCGCCAGGATCCAATGGGGCTTGGCCACCAGGCGTTCCGACTGCTTTCGGAGATGATGGAATTGCCTGCCGACGACCGGCTATGCAGTCGACACGACCGTCATCCGGTGGAACTGGTGGTGCGGGAATCCACCGGCTACGCCTGAAGCATCGCCGCGAGGCTCATTGCAGGTGCGCCATTCGGCCCCGAGTTCCGGGGCCGTTTTGCCGGTGAGCGTTTTCCAGACCGACTCCTGATAACGGCCCTCGCGGCAGATGGCATTCAGCCTGGCCACGAACTCCCGATCCCGCGTGGTGCAGATCCAGTCGAGGAAATTCGCCGTGGTTCGGTAGCTGTCATCGAAATGGACCCGTGAAGCCGCCGGCTTCGGGATGTCCGTCCCGTGGGATTGCGGCTCGTAGAGAAACCAGCGGATATAGTCCGCGATGCCTTCGACGACCCAGCCCGGCACGGGTTCGCCGCCCGGCCGGGGTTCGCCGTAGTGCTGGACAACGTGCACGATCTCGTGGACCACCGCCCCGCGTGCCTCGCCGCGCAGGTTGTGTTTGAACCAGTCGATGTTGCAACTGATCCGGTCGCGCATCGTGTACGCAGGGGGGCCGCCCGGGTCATTCTGGAAGATGACCGTCAGCCGGCGCGGGGCCTCGAAGCTCGTGCCCGGCAGCAGCGCGACGATCTGCGGATACCATTTTTCGATCACCGGCCGCAGCTCGGTCCTCGCCCAGTCGGTCAGTTCGGGAGCCTGCGTCGTGTCCACGACAACCTGATATTTGCCGTGCTCCAGGGTAAAGGCATCGGTGATCGACGCGGGTGGTTGCGCGTCAACGCAGCAAGCGAGCGCACGGAGGCAGGCACCCGCGAGGATTGGGTAGAAGGATTTCGTGGCGATCACGGCAAGCTGGCGCGCGCGTCTTCCTTTCTCCAAAAGTCGCGTCCGTCCGTTGTTTCGGTGTCGGCCATCAACCAGAGGACGCGCGAGATCGACGCCGCCGTGATGAGATCGATGGGACCGTCCTTTTTCCAGGAGTCGTAATAGGCGTCCGCGTTCCGGCGGGCGCGTTCGAAAAGGTAGGGCTCTTTTGTCGTGCGATAGAGCGCCAGGTCAGCCTCGACCATGAGGTGCCCCCATTTCTTGTGGTCGCCGTACGCGCCGGTTTTTTTGTCCAGCAGCGAGTTGGCCGCCTGCGCGATGCGTTGCGCCTTGCGGAGGTCGTCGGAGTTGCCGTTGATCTGGTACAAACCCAGGTAGGCGCGCACCATCAGGGCCGAATTGTACGTGAGCGTCACCCGGTCGACGCCGTTGCCCTCGATGTCCTTGTTGTCCGCGAACAGGCCGTTGGGCTCTTGCAGGGTGGCCGCGGTCCAGTCCGTGATCTTGCGCGCCCACGCGACCAGGTCGCGCGCTTCCGCCGGCGGGCTGACCCTGGCCAGGCGCAGACAGGTCACGGCGGCGGGCGCGTTGGCACAGGTGTTTTTTTGGCGGTTTTTTTCCTCGTGCTTCTCATGCCACCAGATGCCGCCGTGCAGGTACTTCTCGTCCCAGCCGCTAAGCACGAACTTCATCGTTTCCGCCGCGCGCCGGGAGTAGGCGGGTTCGCCCGTCAGCGCGCGGGCTTCCAGGAACGCGATGGCCAGCCACTCGTTGTCGTCGTAATATTTGTCGTGGCCGTTGCCGTCGGTGGGCAGCGGTTCGTAACCGCCGAGCGGCTGCTGACGGTCCCAGTAGGCATTGAGCGCGTCGAAATACCGGCGCAGCAACGGGCGATAATGTTCGGGATCGTTGCGCACGGCCCCGACCAGCGCCGGGAACATCACCCCGGCCGCCCAGGCCACGGCGGGATTCTTTCCGCCCGGTTTTTCCGAATACCAGCCCTTCTGCGGATTCCAGAAGTCTCGTTGAATTTCCGCCGCCACCTCGCGTGCCCGCGCGCCGTAAATGCTGGGCGCCACCGTCGGCCCCGGCTTGCTGGACGCTACCGTCGGCCCCGGCGTCGTGGGGACGGGGGGCGGAGCCTGGACGACTTCGCGCAGGCGGGAGGATCGCGCGAGCAGATCGGTCGAGCCGGCGGCGACCCACTGGCGTGCCCCTCCGCTTTCCACTTCCACCTGCCCGGCCGCCACCCGGGTCACTCGCAACACAGAGCCTGCCGGGACAACCGTCTGGCCCGCCGCGCGGCCCTCATAGACCACGGCGAAAGAGGTCGCCTGAAGCAGGGTGACCTCCCTTGGCCAGAGTGCCGGGGTCCGCTCGATCTCGGCGAGATCGGGAGCCGCGGCGGCCGACGCCAGCGGTCCTGTCAACAGCGCGACGGCGGAAACGACGGCCTGGAACAGGCTCGTTCTGCGTTGGAACCCGCCCATTACGGTCAGGAGTGCGTTTGTCCTGCGGCGAGATGACCTCATTGTCTGGGGGAACAGGCCCGGTCCGGCGCGGAACGCATTCATGTTGGAACGGAACGCATGGGTTCAAGCCCGGGGGGATTCGCTTCCAACGCGCGAAAACCCGTTTTCGGACTGGCATGAAACACGGTGGCGGCATCCTCGCGCCTGGAGATGGGCGATCTATATAATTGGCCGGATGGGTCCGGACTTTCAGCGCGGTGACTCATGTTGCTAGGGGTCTTCGTGCCCGCGAGCGAGTTCGAATGGGCTGCGCTTGCAATCGGCGGGGGGCAATCCATAAGATGTATACCGCCTCGCGCGTCCTTGAACATGATAATCCTCTACCGCCGAAACCGCGCCGCCCGGCGCTTCCACCCTCTGCTTGCCGTCGTCCGACGCCACACCCTCGCGGTGCTGCTGGCGGCGGGCGGTTGCTGTTCGCCGGCCCTGCGTGCGGGGGAACCCGTGCCGCGCACGGCGGAAAGTGCCGTCACGCCAAAGGCCAGCAGCCCGAAACGGCACGGAGAAATCATGGCCAGCAAACAGGCCGGGCCGATTGATTTGATCATTCTGGGGGCTTCGATCACCGAGTTCTGGCCGCAACGCGGGCCAGACACCTGGGCGAAACTCGCTCCGTTTCACCCGGGGGATTTCGGCGTGGGGGGCGACTGCACGGAGAACGTGCTCTGGCGCATCGACAATGGCGAACTGGACGGCCTGCATCCCAAGGTCGTCGTCTTGAACATCGGCAACAACAACATCGGCGGGCACGCCGACGAACGGCCGGAGTGGGCCGCCGCCGGGATTCGCAAAGTGGTGGACGAGGTGCACGCGAAGCTGCCCGACGCCAAGATTCTGCTGCTGGGCATCTTCCCGCGCAACGCCAGAACCAGTCCCGAGCGCGTACGCAACGAGGCCGTCAACCGGATCATCGCCGGTTTCAACCACGGCGACGAACCCCGGTATCTGGACATCGGGCGCGCGTTTCTCGCTCCGAGCGGTGAACTGGCCAAGGGGATGATGAATTCGGACGGATTGCATCCCACGGCGCTGGGTTACCAGGCCTGGTATCGCGCGATGCTGCCGACGCTTACCGAGATGATGCGGTAGCTGCCGAAATGGTTACGGAAGCGCCATGAAGCCCCGGTGCGCCGACCTCCAGCCTCGTCTCGATGCGGCCTGCGCCGACGGATGAGCGCCGGACCGCGATGGGGCGCGCAAGCTCAAAGGAGTTGGAACGCATGTAGGGGCGAGTTGAAGAAGTGTACCGAAACACCCCCTCAAAAACCGGACGCTCGAAGCCCTCGCTAAAAGACGGGCTTAGCGCATCGTAAACAGGCGGCCGCACGGCGATAGCACATGGATTGCGCTCCGGAGCGGGCGACATGTCGCATCCCGCAGCTTTCGTGGGCGACTTCCTGGCACCAGGCCAATCGCCCAATCCAGCAACGCCACCCGCGCGTTTGCCTGTTGGAGCGTCAACGTTTCCGGTCGTGCCGGGGGGGCGGGGCCGATTTGCTCCGAACAGGGAACGGTTCGGCGTGGCTTTGGCCGGGCTAAACTCCCGGGCCGGGACGGCATTCTCGCAGAATCAAACCCCGGCGCTTTCAAACTTCCAGCCGTCTTGCGAACGGCTGTCACCGACCGGACACGTGGGCGGCGATGCCTGGCGCGAGGCAAGGCGAGCCTGTCGGGGCTCGAAATCCTCGCTCGGAAACAGTTTCCGTTGCACCACCTCAGTTTTTTTCTTGCTCGAGCCTCGCTTATCTATATCAATGATCCTTAACCCCCCCCAGGTCAGGAGCCTTCGGCAATTCTGCTCTGCCGCGACTGACCTATCTCTTCGTCAGCCTTCAGCCCCCATCTCCCCTCTATGCGTAGCAGCGTCTCCTCCCCGTCGTTTTCCCGCCGTGCCTTGGCCTGGCGTGCTTCCCTTGATCGGTTGCGTTCGGCCGCCCGGGCCGGACGCCGGCTGGCCCCGCTCCTTGCCACGCTCGCGCTCGGAGCCATCCCGGCCCACGCGGCCAACGACGCGTGGTCGACCGCGCCGGTCAGCGGCAACTTTTCGGGCAACAACTGGACCCTGGGCACGACCACGCCCGGCGCGCCCACGGGCACGAT
>CALMVM010000611.1 GCA_937873255.1 uncultured Verrucomicrobiota bacterium
GTCTGGGGCACCGACACCTACACGACGGACTCGAATCTCTCCGCCGCCGCCGTGCACGCCGGGATCATCAAAGCAGGCGAGACCGACGACGTGGAAGTCATGGTGGTCGCCGGCCTGAACGCCTACGTCGGCTCGCAAAGGAACGGGGTGACCTCCGACAATTGGAATTCGTACGGGGCGAGCTACAAATTCGTGTCGAAGAAAAGCGACGACAAAACCACGCCCAACCCCGGGACGGGAGCCACCTCGAAACCGGCGTCCAGTCCCGCCGCCACGGGTCAGGGCAAACCTGCGCCGGTCGGACCGGAAGACCTGACCGGACTCGCGGATCAGACGGGCAAGAGCTTCCGGTTCAAAGTGACCGGTGCGATTTTCGGGACCGTTTTCGGCTCCGGCCCGTACACGGTGGATTCCAATCTGGCGACGGCTGCCGTGCATGCCGGACTCGTCAAGGCAGGCGCGGACGCGGAGGTGGAATTGGAAATGACGCCACCCGCGAAGGATTACAAGGGCTCGACCGCCAACGGGATCACCACGACGGATTGGCCCGAACTCAGCCGGGGGTTCAAGTTCAAGGGGAAATAATGCGTTGGCTGAGCATCCGCCCGCTCTGGCCGTCGCCGATCTCCTAGGCTTTACGCTGCATCTCGGCGGCGCGCTTTTTGGCCAACGCCAGGAAGCCCGCCGGCACCGGCGGCAATTTCCCCTGCCAGAGCGCGGCGACGACCAACGGCGCGAACCCGGTCAGCGGCAGGGTGCGCAAAGCCACGCCGTCCGGGCGCGCCGGCTTGTTAGGCACGAGCACCGATAACCCGACGCCGAAGCCCTCGGCCACGTATGTTTCGACGAGTTCGATGGAACTCGCCTCGATGGACACCGGCCACTGGCGGCCGTGGCGGCGGCGGAGTTCGTCGTGGAACTGGCGGGTAAGCGTCTGGTTGCCCGCGAGGGCGATGAGCGGCTGGCGGAAGGTCTCCTCGGTCCAGAGTTCGCGCGTGGAGCGCAGCGGCGAATCCTCACGCACGATGAGCACGAGCGGCAGGCGCAAGAGGGTTTGCGCCTGGATGCCGCTGGCGGGGCGGTCGGCCAGTTCGGTGATCGCCAAGTCGATCTCGTGACGCCCGAGCAGCGCCTCGGCTTCGGCCTGATAGGCTTCCTGCAAGCAGAGTCGGGTGAGCGGCTGCTGTTGGTGGAGGATTTTGAGCAGATCGGGGACGTGGTCGCGCAACGCCTGCGCGCTCGCCGCCAAGCGCAACCGCTGGCCGGACTCGCCGCGCAATTCGGCGGCGACCTCGCCGTGGTTCTCGAAAATCGGCGTGACGAACTCGGCCAACCGGCGGCCGGCGGGCGTCAGCGCAAATGGCCGGCGTTGGAAAAGCCGCGTGCCGAGAGCCTCCTCCAGGGCAAGAATCTGCCCGCTGATGGCCGGCTGCTGGATGCCGTAGGGGATGTTGCGCACGGCCGCCCCGATGCCGCCGTGCTTGGCAACGTAGTAGAAAAGTTCGAGGTGATGGACGTTCATGGAACTCGGAACTCGGAACGCGGAACGCCGGAAAGCAAAATACGAAACTCAAGACCTCGGTCCCCGCACGCGCGAAACTTACCGCACCACCATGCCCTGCCGGCTTCTGCCGTTCCGAGTTCCGCGTTCCGGGTTCCGCGTTATTCATGCACCGCCAGCGTCGGCAGCACGTCGCGGATGACCGCAAGAATATCGTCAGTCACTTCCCAGAATGCCACCGTGACCTCGTAGCCATCGTCACCGTCGCTCAACGCCCTGCAATCCACCACGTAACCTTCCGTGCGGAACATCCGGTGCGGACGCGAACCCGCCGCCGCGCCGCCCGCCGGGTCGGTCAACTGGAAATTGACGCTCAACTCGCTGCCGGGCTCGAAATACCAGCGCGTACACAGGCTCATCCCACGCGGACAAATCTGCAAACTGGAAAAGTCGAACGGCGCGGAATCCGCGTCGTATTCCAGATGGATCGAGGCCGTGGGGCCGGCAGGGTCCGAGGTCATCGCGGGTGAAAGAAAAATCACTTAACCGGAGGACGCGGAAGCCAATAGGCTCGAGCGTACGAGTCAAGCTAGCACCCGGCCGCAAGCTGTCAACGCGGTCCCGCCGCGACCGCCGCAAATTGTCGGGATTCGTCTCGGGCAGCGGCGTCGGCCGCCACGGCGCGTTCGCGGGCCTCGCGCAACAACCGGTAAGCCAGGCTCGCCAGCGCGAAGGTGACGGTCAGCGTCAGCACGAGCCCGCCGATCAGGAGGGCAGCCTGCACCGTCGTGGGCCGATGGCCCTCGCGCCACGCCTGCCAGCCGAAATGCCCCAGCCGCCCGAGGTACGCGTAGAGGAACATTCCCGGCGACCAGCCCAGCGCGATCCACCCCATCGTCGGCCAGAACCGCAGGCGGGTCAGGCCGTAGCAGTAGTTGAACAGGCTCGTGGGAAACAGCGGGCTGAGCTGGCTCAGGAACACGATTTTCCAACCCTCACGCGCGATGGCGAGGTCGATCTCGCGCCACTGGGGCCGGTTGGCGAGGTGGCGCTCGACAAAACGCCGCCCGAACGTCCGGCTGATCCAAAACGCCCCCGCCGCCGCAAGCAAGTGGCCGGTCAACGCGAGGAGAAATCCCTGCCACAGCCCGAAAATGAATCCGCTGCCGACCACGAGCACCCCGGCGGGCAACAGGAGAAGATTGCACGTGGCGTGCAAAAACGGATACGCCAGCGTGCTCCACGGCTGGTGGTCGCGGATGAAAGCGTTGAGCCGCCGCAGCAGATCGTCGAGCGGATAAATCCGGCTGACGGCCAGCACCGCCACCGCCGCGACCGCGAAGGAGATGAGTTGCAGGCCGGCGGCCTTGGCGGGTTTGGGCAGGGACATGTGCGGTCAATCTTCCACGATTTGCGGATTGCCGCGCGCCGCATGCCAGAAGCGGAGGATGGTGACCCGTTCCGTTTCGACCGTTACCCTATAGACAATGCGGTAGGCACCACGCACGATCTCTCGCAAACCTTCGTCGTTACGTTCGGGAACGACGCGGCCCATCCAAGGATGGTCGCTGATGCTTTGTGCTTTGAGAAAGAGCTCGTTGCGAAACGTTCTGGCACGCACAGGATTGTTGCGCGCGATGAAGAGGACGATCTCCCGCAAATCCTCCCTCGCCTGTCTGGCGAACCTTACTCTGGCAGCCATTCTTCCATGAACTTTTCCATCTCTTCAATCGAATACGTCTCGCCGCGCTCGACCTGACGTAAAGCCTCGTCGATGCCGGCTAGGAATTCTGCTTTCCGAGCGCCCTCCTCCATTGGGGGATAGTCATCAAGCTGTGTCCCCTCGTCCACGGCTGGTTCTTTGTCGCTCATGGAGTCATTATGCCAGCAGCGCGGCGCGCTGGCAACGCCGTCCTCACCTCCCCCGCGCGAACGCCGACAGTTCCACCGTCAACTCGTAGTTCAAGAACGGCGTGATCAGGTACACGCCCGGGAAATGATCCAGCGACGCGCGGCAGATTTCCTTCGCCAGTTCGACGCCCATTTTGCGGCCTTCCGCGCCTTCCTTGCCGGCCATCTGCTCGCGCACGGCTTCGGGGATCAAAATCCCGGGCACCTCGTTGTGCAGGAACTCCGCCTGCCGGCCGTTGAGCAACGGCCACACGCCCATGAAGATCGGCACGCCCAGGCCCGCCGTGCGCTTGGCGACGGTTTCCACGAGGCCCGTGTCAAAGACGGGTTGGGTCATCACGTAGCGCGCGCCGGCCGCGAGCTTGCGTTCGAGCCGCGCGATCTGCGCGTCGAGGAATTTCGCGTTGGGATTGAACGTGCAGCCGGTCACGAATTTCGTCGCCGTCTTCACCGACTTGCCGACATGGTTGAACCCCTCGTTGAGCCGGTTGATGATGCTGATGAGCTGTACGCTGGTTACGTCGTAGACACTCTTCGCGCCCGGGTGGTCGCCGACCTTCGCCGGGTCGCCCGTCAGCGGCAAAACGTGCCGGATGCCCAACGCCGCCAGGCCCATCAATTCGCTCTGGAGGCCAAGAAGGTTTTTGTCGCGGCAGGAGACGTGCAGCAGCGGCATGATTCCGTAGCGCGCCTTGAGCATCGCGCCCATCGCCAGATTGCTCACGCGCAGGATGGCGAGCGAATTATCGGCGAGCGTGATCGCGTCGCTGCCCGCCTCGGTCAACGCCCGCGCGCCGACGAGAAATTTCTCCAGGTCGAGCGTCTTGGGCGGATCGAGTTCGGTGATGACGACCGTTTTCCCACGCGCGATGCGGTCGAGGATGCTCTCCTCCTCCGGTTCGGATGCATCGGGCGACGGGGCGGCGTCCTGTTCCGCCACGTCCACGGCGACCGTTTCCTTCGCAACGGGAAATGAACCCGGCGGCGGCTCGATGGGACGCACGAACGCCTTGCTCGTCACCGGCGCGAGGCCGCGCAACGCCGCCGACATCGCCGCGATTTGCGCCGGCCCCGTCCCGCA
>CALMVM010000612.1 GCA_937873255.1 uncultured Verrucomicrobiota bacterium
GTCGGCGTACAACGCGTTGAGGCCGTCGGCGTCGATGACCATCGGTTTCGGCCAGCGCTGGATGAGGGCGCGCACCTTGTCTTCGGATTGCTGGCCGAGGCCGGGGCCGAGCGCCAGCACGTCGAAATCCATGTCGAGCGCATCCGTCGGCGAGGCGAGCGGCTTGACCATGATTTCCGCCGACGCCGCCGACGCCACGACCGGGTAAATGTCCGGGTGCGCCAGGAGAGTAATCAAACCCGCGCCTGCCCGCGCGCAGGCGTGCGCGCACATCACCGCCGCCCCCGTTGCGCCGACCGAACCCGCCACGATGCCCACGCGGCCGTACATGCCTTTGTTGGAGTCGTGCGGACGCGGAGGCAACAGCCCCGCGAGCGCGCGGACGGTCGTCAACGTGCCGCGCGCGGCGGCGTCGGGAGCGTTTTTCGCGCTGTCGGCGGATTCGGGCAGTTCGATGACGTGCAATTTGCCGACGAAATTCGCTGCCCGGTCGGCAATCAGCCCGGTTTTGGGAAACCCGACGGTCAGCGTCTCGTCGGCGATCACGGCGTCGGGGTCGGCCGCGCCGGTTTCGGCGTCGAGGCCGGTCGGTGCGTCGATGGCGAGGGCGTACGCGCCCCGGGTGCGGCGCAGTTCGTTGATCTCGCGCGCGGCGCTCTTGATGGGCTCGCGGAGTTCGCCTTTCGCGCCGATGCCCAGGAGGCCGTCGAGGACGATCAATCGGCCGGCAGGAGCGTGGATCGTCTTGATCTGCTCGAATATCAGGCGTGGAAAGCGGTCGGACGGCAGGGCGTCGAGTTTTTTGCGCGCGAGTTCGCCGAGCGCGGCGGGATCGTCGTTCGCCAACCGCAGCCGGACCGCAAAACGCGGGTTCTCGCCGGTTGCCAGGAATCCGGCGGCTACGAGCGCGTCGCCCGCGTTGTTTCCTTTGCCCGCGTAGACCACCACGACTGCCTGTCCCGTGGGCACTGCCTCCTTCACGGCGGCGGCGATCCGGTGGCCCACCGCATCCATCAGGGTTTCCGCCGTGACGCCACCGGCGAACACCGCTTCCTCGACGGCGCGCATTTCCGCAGGGGTGACGATCATGGTGATAAACGCGCAACTCCGCCCCGACGGCTCATCGGTGGTGTCTCTTTTTGGAAGTGGACTTGCCGCTGCCGCCGTGATGATGGCCGCCGCCGCTGCTGCGCCCGTGGTGGCTGCCGCCGCTCCGGCCGTGATGACGACCGCCGCTACTGCGTCCGCGGCCGTGGCGTCCCCCACGTCCCCGGGTGTAATGACCGCGCCCGTGGCCGCGCGAATGCCCGCCGCGATAGAAATGCTCCGTCGTCACCGGCGGCTGGTAGCCGAGTTCGGACGGGTCGCCGTAGCGACGCTGTTCCGTCAACGCGGCGGCGATGTTCTGCGCCCAGCGTTCGCGGTACGAACTGTTCATGATCGTGTTTGCCTCCGAGGGATTCGTCAGGAAACCACCCTCGCAGAGCACGGCGGGCGTGGAGGGATTGCGCAGGACGTAGAACCCGCGCCGGCGCACGTGCCGGTCCTCGGTGTCGAGCGAGGAAAGTTGCGCGGCGTGCAGGCGGCTCGCCAACCCGAAGCTATCCGAGCGGTAATAATACGTTTCGTAACCGTGCGCATCGAGGCGCGAGCCGCTGTTGTAATGCACGCTGACGAACACGGCGTTGCGGTACGAAGCGCCGATGGCCACGCGGTCGCGCAACGTCACGAACACGTCCTGATCGCGCGTCATCACGGTGCGGAAGCCGCGCGAACGCAACGCGCGCTGGAGCCGCCGGGCGGTGTCGAGCGTGTACGTGCTCTCGGCGATCCGCTGGCCCGGGCCGCCGCCGCGATCATACCCGCCGTGGCCGGCATCGATGACCACCGTGTCGAACCCCTGCGGTCCATACGCTTGCACTCCGGCGACGCTGGCGGCCAGGACCACCGCAAAGACGAACAAACAGGAAAATCGGCGGCGGATCGGGGCGGCGTGGCGCGACATGCGGCAGGAGACTAGCCGATGCGCCACGGACGTTCAATCGATTGCGTGACGAAGTTCGATGAGGAAAAGCGGTGCCGCGCCAGCGGCTCGTTTCAAGGTCCTGATGGCTCTCCGAGCCGTCCGTGGATTTTCCGGCGAGGCGCATCGTATGCGCGTTGGTCATCCAAGCAAAATAGGGAACGGCTCGGAGAGCCATCCCTAACCCTGATTTTACTGCGCGGCCGGCTTGCTCTGACCCGGCAGCGTGCGCGGACGATCCGAGAGCTTCGGCTCGGCCACGGGCACGGATGCCATCGACGCCGCTTCCTTTGTCTGGCGTTCGCCACCGTGGAGTTCCACGTCGCCGCTCGGCATCTTGCGGAGCGTCGGCCGGCTCTGCCCCCGCTTGTTGTACGCCGACTGGTTGAGCCACTCGCCGTCCACGCCGATCTGCGTGTACAAGAACGCGCTCGGCGCGGCCTCGTGCAGGACGTGGAGAGTGTTCTGGCGGTCGAACATCACCTGCGGGTTCGTCCCGTTGGACACCAGGCGGCCCAGCGGCTGCGACGTGTACACGTTCGGGCCCTCGACATCGCGCACCCGTGCGTAGAGCATCAATTTGTCGGGCCGCTGGAAGGTCAGCAGCGAGACTTCTCGCGCCTCGGCGGCGTTGCCCGGCACGCCGACATCCTGACGCCAGAGGAGCTGCCCCTCCGCGATGTCGAAGGTGGCGTACCGGGAGGCGAAAAACTTGTCCGCGTCGGCCAGGTAGATACTCGCGCGCAAACGATGCGCGCCCGCTTCCCGGACGGGGAACAACGGGTTCAGGTCGATCTTGCGCCGCAGCGTCTGGCCGGCGGGCACCGTCAACGGGTTGAGATGGTAGTGCGCGTCGTACGGTTGGATGACCTGCCCGTCGACCGTCGTGACCTCGACGTTGAACCACTGCTTGGTGTCCAGGGCTTCCAGCGTCCCGTCGCGCCCGGCCTGGTTGGTGAGCGTGACCGTGGCGACCAGCGGCTCGTAGAGCATGTACGTGCGCCGGGACAGCGAGACATCGACGATGAGTTGCGCCGACGCGCGCTCCGCAACGGACACGACGGCGGCGAACGCTAGCAGCACGCACAGCCACCCGGCGGCAACACGGCGCGAACGAAACAAGGAACGGTCAGGGAAAGAAGTCATGGGCGGGTGGCGGGGAACGGGGCAGGAAATCACTTGGCGGGCGGCGAGTCGGACACCGTGCGGAAGCCCACGCGGTCTTTATAATCGAGATCGGCCAGCTTATCGACACGGTTGGTGGTCTCGAAGGTTTTGGAGCCGAAGTTGCCGCCGCGCACGATGGGGTAATCCACCTGCCCGTGACGCTCGACCGTCCCGGTCCATTCGCTGACGTTGCCGGCCATGTCCATCGCGCCGTACGGGCTTTTGTCGCCCGTCATCGCATCGACCGGCGACCAGAAATTATAGCCGTCGGTATTCCCCTTGGCGGCGTGATCGCTGTCGTTGTGGTCGGCGGCGGTGTTGACCTTGGCAATCGCCGTCGCGTCGTCGCCCCACGGAAAACGCCGGCCGTCGGTGCCGCGCGCGGCTTTTTCCCATTCCTGCTCGGTGGGCAGGCGACGGCCCTTCCACTTGGCGTAGGCGTAGGCGTCGAACCAATCCACGAACACCGCCGGACAATTGAGCGTGACCTCCGAGCCGTTGTACTTGGCACCGGTGCTGGCCGCCTTGTAGAGGTTCAACCAGAAAGTGGTCTCGTGCTGATGGCCCTTCGGGACATTCGGGGCCTCGTACTTCTCGGTGGGGTTGGCCTTGAGCGCGGCGAGGAATTGCGCGTACTGGCCAATCGTCACCTCGTATTCGTCGATCCAGAACGCCTTCGTGCTGACCTTCGTTTTCTCGGGGCCGAAGAGGAACTCGCCTTCCGGGACGGCGACCATCTTGTCAAAATTCGTCGCCGCCGTCACGCGGAAAAACCGCAGGTACACGACCAGCCCCACCAGCCAGAGCAGCGCGAACATGCCCACCGTCGTCCAGATGAGCGCGCGTTTCTGGCGGCGTTTGGCCTCATTGACCGCCGCGATGGCCTGCGCGTCCTGCGCGCTGAGCTTGAAGGCGTCCTCGGGCACGACCTTCGGCTCCAATGCCTTGACCGCCTGAAGGAGTGCCCCCCAACTCTGGAATCCCGACGCGCCTTCGAGCAGCATCCGGCCCAGGAGCGCGCGTACGCCCGGCGTGGCCGCTCCGGTCGCCGGCAGGCAATGGCCGACCATCGTTGAGAGCGCGCGGATGTCCTGCGGCGCGGGCGCGGAAGCCTCGCCGGACAGACCGGCAAGGTTGTTCAGGCGCGCGCGTCCGTCGCGGCCGAGGTACACGTCGTCGGCGGTCAGCGGCGGATGGGGGATCTTCTGTTGGTTGAGGAAGCTCAGCACTTCGGCCGTCACCCGCAGGCACTGGAGGATCGTGGGATCGTCCAGCGTGCGGCCCTGCGCGTGGAGATAGGCGAGGTTCGAGCCGTCCACGAACTCGCGCGTATAATAATAAACGCCCTCGCTCTGCCCGGCCTCGTAGACCGACAGGATGGACGGGTGCTGCACGTTGGCCTTCGCGCTGGCCTGGGCGAGGAACGTCTGCACGGCCCCATCGTCCGCCTGGAACTCGGGACGCAGAATCTTGAGCGCGACCACGCGGCCCATCGACGTTTGCACGGCCTCGTAGACCTCCGAGCGTTCCCCCCGGCCGATTTTGCGGCGCAACTCGTAGGGTCCGATGTGCCGGCCGGCCAGTTCGGGGTCGGGCGCGTCGGCGGGCGCGGCCTCGCCGCCCTCGGCGTGCTGGCGTTCGTCGCGGCGGCGGACGCCTTCCATGATGAGGTGCTCCCAGCCTCCCATGATCGTCTGGGCCGCGGGCTGCACCCCGTCCTCGAACGAAAACTGCCCCGCCGACCAGCCGATGATCTCGTACGCGGCTTCCTCGCCTTCGAGGTTGCCCGAGACGGCCTGGATGATCTGGCCGACGCGCAGGTAGAGCACGCCGCGTTCGTCGCGCCGGGCGATGTGCAGGCGGCCGGTGCGCTTGCTCACGCAACACATCTGGATGATGTCCAAAAGCTGGAACTGGTCGAGCCGGCCGGTGAACCCCTGCTTGCCGACGAGGTGCCGCAGCTTGGAGGATTGCGACCGCTGGTCGAGCGGCAACTCGTCGGTGAGCGACCCGCTCTTGGCGGCGGGGCGGCCCTCG
>CALMVM010000613.1:0-2014 GCA_937873255.1 uncultured Verrucomicrobiota bacterium
GTCCAGGGGCCGCCCGCCCGGGTCTCGGCGTCGTACTCGCGTTGATGGAGCGCGACCAACTGCTGGCGCAAGCCCGCCGCGTTTTGAAGCCAGTTGTTTTTCTGGCTCTCGTAAAAGAAAGCCTCGTCCCTGTCCGACTGCTGTACCGCGCGTTTGCCGCCGCGGGGCTGGATCGACTCGGACTTGCGCCGCTCGTAGGCACCGTTCAACGCGACGACAGCCTTCTGGCGTTCCGACATGGAATTCATCAGAGCGTCGCACATCGCCACGGCCAGCCGGTACGCTGGCTTGTGCGCGTCGGGGGCGGCCAGCAACGCATCGGCGTAACCATCCCGCATGTAGGCGACGAGGTCGGACTGCACGAAGGCCGCCACGCCCAGCGGCGCGAGGATTTTATCCAGGTGGGTTTCCAGGAAAGGTTGCAGGCTCAACGACGGCGCGGCGGCGGGATCGATGGCCGGCGGTTGCTCCGTGGGGAGCGGCGAGGGTTCACCTGCCGGACCGTTCGCCGGGGCGGTCCAGCCCGGCGCGTGTTTGTAATGCCGCTTCTTGTTGGGTGGCGCGGCGATGATCAGCCAGGCGCAAGCGGTCGGCGCGTGCACGGGCAGGGCGAGCACGATCAAGCTGAGGTAGACGAGGAAACGACGCGGATCGGTTTTCATGGCCGTTGCAATGGGTTCGTTTGCATCATCTTGCAGAAGATGTTCCCCTCGCGTCAAGACAATGATCCATCCCTTCCCAAAGCGCCGGATCGGGCTTAGTTTATGGCCTATCCCCATGTCGGAATTTGATCTCATCGTCATCGGCGCGGGTCCGGGTGGTTATGTCGCGGCGATCCGCGCGGCGCAACTCGGCCTGAAGACCGCCATCATCGAAAAAGAAAAGGCTCTCGGCGGCACCTGCCTGCGCATCGGCTGCATCCCGAGCAAGGCGCTGCTCAACTCCAGCCACCATTTCCATTTCGCCAAGAAGGAAGCCGCCGGCCACGGCGTGGTCCTCGGCGACGTGCGGCTCGACCTGCCCACGATGCTCAAACGCAAGGACAAGACCGTCTCCACCCTCACGGGCGGCGTGGCTTTTCTGATGAAGAAGAACAAGATCACCGTCTATTCCGGCGAGGGGCGCATCACCGCCCCCGGCAAGGTGTCGGTGACCGGCGCGAAAAACGAGGAACTCACCGCCAAGCACGTCCTCCTGGCCACCGGCAGCGTGCCCATCGACCTGCCCTCGATGCCCGTGGACGGCAAGGTCAGCGTGACCAGCACGGAGGCGCTGGCGTTCGACGCGGTGCCAACGCGCATGGCCGTCATCGGCGGCGGGGCCATCGGGCTGGAACTCGGCTCGGTCTGGGCGCGGCTCGGCGCGCAGGTCACGGTGATCGAGTTCCTCCCGCGCATCGCCCCCGGCTTCGACCTCGAACTCGCCAAGGCGCTCCAGAAATCCCTCGAAGCCGAGGGCCTCAAGTTCCACCTCGAAACCAAGGTCAACGGCATCGACCTCGGCGCGGGCAAGGCGACGATCCGAGCCACCGCCAAGGACGGCAAGGAATTCACCCTCGAAGCCGAAAAAGTCCTCGTCGCCGTCGGCCGCAAGGCTGCCTTGGGCAACGCCGTCGCCTCCGAACTCGGCCTCGCGCAGGACGAACGCCAGCGCGTGAAGGTGGATAAACATTTCGCCACCAACGTTCCTAACGTCTACGCCATCGGCGACGTGATCGCCGGCCCCATGCTCGCGCACAAAGCGGAGGAAGAAGGTGTCGCGGTGGCCGAGTTCATCGCGGGCAAGGCGGGACACGTCAATTACGACGTGATCCCGGGCGTGATCTACACCCACCCCGAGGTCGCCAGCGTCGGCTTGAGCGAGGATCAGGCGAAGGAAAAAGGGATCGCCGTCAAGAGCGGCAAATTCCTGTTTCGCGCCAACGGCCGCGCGCTTGCCAGCGACAGCGCGGAGGGCTTCGTCAAGCTCGTGCCCGACGCGAAGACCGACCGTCTCCTCGGCTCGCACATCATCA
>CALMVM010000613.1:2024-7920 GCA_937873255.1 uncultured Verrucomicrobiota bacterium
AATTGATCCAGGAGGCCGTCTCCGTGATGGAGTTCGGCGGCAGTTCGGAAGACCTCGCGCGGACAGTCCACGCGCATCCGACCTTGAGCGAGGCGGTAAAGGAAGCCGCGCTGGCGGTCGAGGGCCGCACGATCAGCGCGTGACGATGAACAAACGCGGGCCGAAACCCGTCTGCCAACACGCGCGGGCCGTCCGTGCCATGTTTGCGCGGGCCGTCGATGGCATTGCTGGAAACCGGTGAAGTCGAAACCCTGTCTGTTCCTGCGCGCGCTGGCGGTCTGCCTGGGCGCGATGCTCCTCGGTCCGGCGTCCGCGCGTGCGAATGGCGTCGTGCCGGGCCCGTCGTTCCGCTTCGCGCGGGACACGTTCTCGTTCGCCAACGAGACGGTCTACGTTTACGCCAAAGGCTACGCCGAAAAGCGCCAGCTCAAGCCGGGCGAGAAACCGCCAGCGTTCGTGCTGCATTGCTTCGTGATGAGCCGTTCGTCGGAGCAGTTCCGCAATTTCGCGCGGTTCGAGCCGTCGCTGCCGCCGCCCGACGACGCCACCCTCGCCCAACTCGTGCGGCGCGTGACCGGACGCGGCGCGTGGCGCAGTCCGCTGCCGCCGGACAAACGCGTTGTCATCCCCGGCTACGCCGACCTGCGCGCGTTGAGCGACGCCCGGCCGTTGATCGTGCAAAAGAACATCGGCCTCGGTTGGACGGCCTACATCCGGGTCGGCAACTGGCGGATGTTTCCCTTTATTTTGAACGGTCCCACCCAGCAACACCACACGCAGGAGCGGGTGGAAGGCTGTCTGGCGCGCAACGATCTGTTCATCGCCTACCTGACGACGTACCCGAGCCTGAGCGTCAACCACGCCGTCGTCATCTACGGACGCCGGCCGGCCACGCCGCAGGACACGGCGGCGGGAGTGATCCATTACCTCGTCTACGACCCGAACCACCCCGATGGTCCGCGCGACATGGCCTACGACACGAAGCGGTGCGAGTTTTCGTACCAGAAGGACTGGGACTTCGTCGGCGGCAAGCTGACGGTGCTCCAGGCGTATAGTTATTGGGGGCAGTGACGGGGGCGGAACGGGCATTACTCATTTCGACCAACGTGATGAGCGATTCGAAGCGCCGCAGAGACTCATACGAGGGACCCCTTTTTTACGGCTTAGGTTGGGCAGCTTTGTTCGGATTCTGGTCGGGCACCATCTTGGACATGGGCGCGTTGAGCACGATCTGCGAAGGCACGCTAATCACCTACGGCGCGCTGTTTTTGCTGATCGCGGTCCGGCGTCCGAAGCAGCCGACGCGAGGCGACTTGCTGATGTTGAAATGGGGCTTTCCCATCCTGTATTTCGTGGGTGTTCTGGTGTATCCTTACATGTGGTATCTGCGCGGCGCGCGCTGATGACCACCGCACCGTGGAAACGACCCCCGCCATCCTCCTGCGCCGGATCAAATTGACCGAGAGCAGCCTCATCGTGACTTGGTTCACCGAGGCGCACGGCAAGCTCAAAACCGTCGCCAAGGGCGCGCGCCGGCCGCGTAGCCCGTTCGCGGGTCGGCTGGACCTGTTTTACCTCGCGGAGATCACGTACTCGCGCAGCCGCCAGAGCGAACTCCACGGCCTGCGCGAGGTGGCGGTGCGCGACTCGCGCGAGGGTCTGCGCTTGCAATACGAACGCACGCGAATGGCGGCGTATTTCGTCGAATTGGTGGAGATGACGACCGAGTTCGAGCAGCCCGTGCCGGAAGTCTACGACCTGTTGCGGCGCGCGCTGGATTTCCTCGACAAAAACGACCCGACACGCCGCGCCATGCTGCACTTCGAGAGTGAACTCAGCCGCCTGTTGGGCGTGACCGGCCTGCACAACCCCGAGGCCGACCCGGCGCAGTCCATCATTCGGCTGGCGGGGCAGTTGCCGAGGGACCGCGCGGGGATTTTGAAGGGTTTGCCGCACGCGACCGCGCCGGCCGCCTGAGTTTTTACACGGGTGCCTCGACGAACGTCGTCCCTGCGTCCAGGTGCTCGACGGTGAGGTTGACCGCGCGCGGCAAGGCCCGCGTGCGATGGACCGTCCCCGCCGGGATCGTCAGCATTTCCCAGGGACCGAGCAGGAACGTCGTCCCGTTGGCGAGGTCGATGGCGAGCCGTCCGTCCACCACGACGAACAACTCGTCGGACCCGGGATGGAGATGCCAGGGGTAATCGCCCTCGAACGCCGACAGCCGCAGGCAGCTTTCGTTGACCCGGTTGACCACGATGTTGCGGTATGCGCTCGTGCTCGCGGCCCCTTCGGCGGCGAGGTTGACGACGGTGAGTTGGGGGAACTGGACGGGATCTGCGGGCATGGGAATCAGGGACCGGGCGGGGCGAGGGTTTTCGAGAGACGGTACTGCGTGTGCCCCGGCGGGAAGCCGGGCAGTATCCCGACCACCTCGTAGCCGAGGTGCAGGTAAAAATCGCGCGCCCCGAAATCGAACGCCGAGAGCGCCGATCCCACGCATCCCCGGGCCATCGCCTCCGCTTCCGCTGCCAGCAGCAGCCGGCGGCCCAGGCCTTGCTCGCGCAACGTCGGCGACACCCACAGTCCGTCGACCATGAGCCATCGCCACATGGTCGCCCCGTAGACGCCGCCGACCACGGTGCCGGCATCGTCGCGCAGGGCCATGTGCAACGGCTGCCAATCCCGAAGGCCCACGTCGGGCGGATCGTTGGCCGCAATGCCCTTTCGCACGGTGGCGGACAGCGAATCCACGTCCGGCTGTTCGTCGAGGTGGTAGTTCATCGCGGGCGACGGTGAATAGGCCGGAACGACCATTTCGCACCAGCCGTCCCGCCGGGCAAATGTCAGCGGCCACGAATAAATGCGCGCAAGATTGCCTCACGGTCTCGTTTTCCGTAATCTATTCCCATGACCGCCGCTGGCCTCCTCAGCAAACCCAAGCACGCTCGCAAGTACTTGAGGACCCTCGAACGCTTCCAGCCGACGCCGTTGGCTGACGGCCGGGAACCGGAAAGCCGCGTGGTGTTCTGCGGGATTTCCTGGGACGATTACCTCGCCTTCGACAAGGCCCTCGGTGACAACCGGCCTGGACCGCTTTTTAATTATCTTAACGGAGAGCTAGAAATCATGACGACTTCCAGCGAGCACGAGCGTCTCAAAATGCGGTTCACCATCCTTATGGAGCTCTACTTCGATAAAGCCGACATCGAGGTCGCTGAGCGAGGGCAAGCGACGATGCGCCTGGCCGAACAGCGGGTGGGTGCGGAGCCAGACGTGAGTTGGTGCCTACACAACGAGAAGGAATTCCCCGACATCGCGTTGGAGATCGCTCTCACCAGCGGCGGCGTGAGCAAACTCGATCTGTACCGCCATTTTGCAGTGCCGGAAGTCTGGTTCTGGCGTAACGGCCAGGTGGAAGTTTTTGCCCTGCGCGCCGATGGGCATGGCTATGAACCGGTGGGGGGCGGACGCAGCCGCCTGCTGCCCGGCTTGGACATTGAACTGCTGGAGCGTTGCGCGGTCATCCAGTCCCGGAAGGAATCCCGGCGCGTATTCCTCGCGGGTCTGGCATCGGGCAAATGAAGCCGGACGCCGAGGTTCTCATTGTCGGCGCGGGGCCGACCGGGTTGATGGCGGCCGTCCTGCTGACGCGTTGCGGGATCACCGTGCGCGTCTTCGACAAGAACACCCAACAGGCGCACGAATCGCGTGCGCTCGCCATCCAGGCGCGCACCCTGGAGTTATTCCTCAACCTCGGCCTGGACCGGCGGATGCTGGACGCCGGGGTGATCGTCCACGGCGCGCAAATGTACGAAAACGGCCAGCGCCGCGCCGAACTCCCTTTCGACGACCTCGGCCGCACCGACACGCCGTTTTCCTTTCCACTGATCGTGCCGCAGCGCGACACCGAGGCGATCCTCCACGACGAACTGCGCCGGCTCGGGGTCGAGGTCGAACGCCAGAACGAAGTGACCGATCTCGCGCAGGACGCCGACGGAGTCACGCTCCGCGTGCGCGGCGCGGACGGCGCGGAAACCGAGGCGCGTGGCGCGTACCTGATTGGCGCGGACGGCGCGCACAGCCTCGTGCGAAAAAAACTCGGCCTGACCTTCGCGGGCGCGCCCTACGCTCAGGGATTCCTGCTGGCGGACTGCCGCGTGCAATGGCCCTTGGAAGACGACCGGCTCATGATTTTTCTGAAGGGCAAGCACATCGCCATCCACTTCCCGCTGCCCGGCGGAGAAGGGCGCGCGCGCATCATGGCCGCGCAACTCACGGAGCCCGACGCCCACGCCACCGTCGAATCGCAGGGCGGCACGGACGCGCCGTTGTCCGAGGTGGAGGAAGCTTTCCGCGCGGCGGCGGGCGTGGACCTGACTCTCACCGAGCCGGGCTGGACCTCGCGCTACCGGGTGCATCATCGCGGGGTGGACCGCTACCGCGTCGGCCGGGCGTTCGTGGCGGGCGACGCGGCGCACATCCACAGTCCGGCCGGCGGGCAGGGGATGAACACGGGCTTGCAGGACGCCGCCAACCTCGCCTGGAAACTGGCGCTGGCCCTGCGCAGGGTCGGTCCGGCGACGGAAGGGTTACTCGACACCTACCACGACGAACGCTGGCCGGTGGGGCAGCGTGTCCTGAAATACACGGATACCCTGTTTTCCGGCATGACCTCGCAGTCCGACTGGTTCGCGGCGGCGCGCAATTTCATCGCGCCCCGGCTGGCGGGGAGCCTACTGCATTTCCCGGGCGTGCGGGCAAAGGCGTTTCATTTCATCTCGCAACTCGGCATCCATTACAAGGACGATGCGCCCGACCCTGGAAAGGGTCCGTGGAAGGGTGGCCCGGACGTGGGTTATCGCGCGCCGAACGCCTCCTACGCCCGCAACCGGGACGTGTTCGGATTGCTGACGGGGTATCGCTTCCACGTGCTCGCGTTTTCGTGGCGGGCGCTTTCCTCGTCGGAAGCGGCGGGGATTTGCGACCGGCTGGCCGCGCTGCTGTCGCCAGTGGGCGTGACGTTGCAAACCCATCTGGTCGCGCGCTTGAGCGGCGGACCCGACGCGCGGGCGCAACGGGCGGAGAGCGGCGCGGCGTTCGAGGCCTACGGGGTCGATCACGATACGCCGCAGGCGTTGTACGTGATCCGTCCCGATGGCTACGTTGCCTGGCGGAGCAACACGCTGGACCTCACGGCGGCGGAAGGGTTTTTGCGGGAATACGGCTCCGGGTCGGAGTGAGCTGCTCTGTCCGCGACTTGCCCCCGCCGCCGCTTGTGGGATGCTGACCGCACGATGAAAACCCTGAGCATCGGCCTGATCGGCGACCGCAACGAATCCGTCCCCGCCCACCGCGCGATCCCGCCGGCGCTCGACCTGGCCGCCGCGTCGTTGGGCGAGGCGGACGGCGGGCCGGTGAAAATCGAAACCGCCTGGCTGCCGACGGAAACCCTCGCCGGGGTCGATCCCGACCTGCTCACGGCGCGACTCTCCGCCTTTCACGGGTTGTGGTGCGTACCCAACGGCCCGTATGCCAGCGAGGACGGCGCGCTCGCGGGCATCCGGTATGCGCGCGAGAACGGCGTGCCGTTCCTGGGCACCTGCGCCGGGTTCCAACACTCGCTGCTCGGCTACGCGCAGGACGTGCTCGGTTGGTCCGGCGCGCAGCACGCCGAAATCCATCCCGGCACGGATTTTCCATTGCTCATGCGCATGAAGTGTTCGCTGAACGGGGAGGGACGGATTTTCCTGGAAGAGGGTTCACGCCTGCGCGCGATCTACGGCCGCGCGGAAGCGTCGGAGCCGTACCAATGCAGTTTCGGGTTGAACCCGGAATACGAGTCACGACTGGCGGACGGGCGGTTGTGGTTCGTGGGGCGCGACGAGGGTGGGGA
>CALMVM010000614.1:0-3469 GCA_937873255.1 uncultured Verrucomicrobiota bacterium
GAGGCATGGCTCTCCCAGCCGTCCGTATATTTTCTGCAACTCGATCAACCGATATTACGGACGGCCCGGAGAGCCATCCCTACCTTGTGACGAACGCTGCTGCGCGGCGAACGCCCGACCCCCCGCCGTGCGCATCTCCCTCTTCATCCCCTGCTTCATCGACCAACTTTACCCGCAGGTGGCGATGAGCATGGTGCGCGTGTTCGAGCGGCTCGGGCACACGGTCGAGTACGACGCCCGGCAGACGTGCTGCGGCCAGCCGGCGTTCAACTCTGGCTACTGGAAGGAGGCGCGGCCGTTGGGCGAGCGGATGCTGGGCATTTTTCAGGACGCCGAGTACGTCGTGAGCGCGTCGGGTTCGTGTGGGGCGATGCTGAAGGTGTTTTACCCGGAGTTGTTCAAGGGCACGCCGCACGAGGGGGCGGCGTTGGCGATGGGGCCGAAGGTGTACGAGTTTTCCGACTTCCTGGTCAGCATGCTCGGGGTAACCGACGTGGGCGCGCGTTTTCCGGCGAAGGTGACGTTCCACGACGGCTGCCACGGCCTGCGCGAACTCGGCGTCAAGAAACAACCCCGCACGCTGCTAGCAGCGGTGCGCGACCTCGAATTGATCGAGATGGACGCGGCCGAACGCTGCTGCGGGTTCGGCGGGACGTTCGCGGCGAAGATGCCGGGGATTTCAACGGCGATGGGTGAGATCAAGTGCGCCAGCGCGCTGGACACGGGGGCCGAGTACGTCGTGAGCAACGACAGCAGTTGCCTGATGCAGATTCAGGGTTTGCTCGACCGGCAGGGACAGGGCGGCAAACTGCGCAGCCTGCATCTGGCGGAGGTGTTGGCGCGGGAGTAATTTTCTCCCCAAAATCTAACGTCCAAACCTATCCAGGCATGAACCCTCGCATTTGTCTGCTTTTGGCTGTGATTTGTTCAATACTCGTGACAAGCACGAGGGCTCAAATACCTATTTCGGCCCGCTTGTCGGGAGTCTGGACGGGCCGAGAGCAAGACGGCTCCGATGGAGGCGAGATGACTTTTTCACAGGGAGATAAGTTGGTGTTTTCGTTTAGGGGAATCCTTCTCGCGGGTCGGTACGAAATCGACACGTCAAAATCACCGAACCTTTTGGTGTTCTATCCCGACGCTGCTCCCAAGCAGAAAACGTATTCCTCTATTCTCATCGTGTCCGACAAGGAAATCCGCGTGAGCCACCTGTGTGAGGGCGCTCCAGAGGCATTGGCCAGACAACCATTCATCACTTTTCTCCGCAAGTAGCACGTCCTCCGATTTCACTTTTCTAATGATCGCCTCCAAAGACTTCGCCGCGCGCTCGCGCCAGGTCGCCGCCGACCTGACCCACCGCGGCTTCATCCACAAGGCGCTCAGCGGCTACGAACTCAAGCGCGACGAGAACATCGGCAAATTCCAGAACTGGGGCGCGGCCCGCCAATCCGCCGCCGAGATCAAGTGGGAAACCATCAACCACCTCGACCACTACCTCGTCGAATTCACCTCCAAACTCGAAGCGCGCGGAGCGAAAGTTTTCTGGGCCACCACCGGCCAGCAGGTGTGCGATTACGTGTCCGACCTCGCCCGCGACAAGGGCGCGAAAAAGATCGTCAAAAGCAAGGCGATGACCAGCGAGGAAGTCCACCTCAACGCCGCCTTGCGCAAGGCCGGCTACGAGGTCGTCGAAAGCGACCTGGGCGAATACATCGTCGAACTGGCCGGCCACGCGCCCTATCATTTTGTCTTCCCCGCGATGCACCTCAAGCGCGAGGAAATCAGCGCGCTCTTCGAGAAGGAACTCGGCACCGCCCCCACGCGCGACCCGGAGGAATTGACGATGATCGCGCGCAAGGTCATGCGGCAGGTGTACTGCACGGCGGACATCGGCATCAGCGGGGCAAATTTTGCGATTGCCGAGACCGGCATGATCTCCATCACCGAGAACGAGGGCAACGCGCGCCTGACCACTTCCTTGCCGAAGGTCCACGTCGCCATCATGGGCATCGAAAAAGTCTTGCCCAACCTCAGCGACCTCGCGCTCTTTTTGCCGATGCTAGCCACCGCTGGCGCGGGCCAGGCGCTCACCGGCTACAACTCGATGATCGGCGGCCCCCGTCAGCCCGGCGAGATCGACGGTCCGGAGGAGATGCACGTCATCCTGTTGGACAACCACCGCACCCAACTCCTCGCCGACCCCGAACAGCGCGACGCCCTGCACTGCATCCGTTGCGGCGCGTGCCTGAACGTCTGCCCGGTGTACCGTTCGGTCGGCGGGCACGCTTACGGCACGACGTACGCCGGCCCCATCGGCTCGGTCATCACGCCGCACTTGCGCGGGCTCCATGAGTGGAAACACCTCTCCAACGCCTCGTCGCTCTGCGGGGCTTGCACGGGCGCGTGCCCGGTGAAGATCGACCTGCACCATCATCTTCTCCACAACCGCCGCAACGCCGCTAAGGCCAAACCGGCGTGGTGGGAAAAGATCGCCTACGACGTGTTTGCGTGGGTAATGGACCGTCCGGCGCTCTACCGGTTGGCGGGCAAGCTCGGCTACTGGGGCCAGAAGCTCCACCCGCTCGTCGAACGTACCTTCCTCGATCCCGCGCGCAGTTGGACCGTCACGCGCGAAGTGCCGAAACTCGCGCCGGAACCCTTTCGCGACCTTTGGAAAAAACGTCGTCAGTCCGCCACTACATGAGCGACCGCGAAAAAATCTTGGGCCGCATCCGCGAGGCGCTGCGGTTGCCCGCGCCGCATCCGGGCGTTCACGGCGGGGCTTCACTCGACCAGGGCGAAGACGCTGGCCGGCGCGAGGTGCCCGACTACACCGACTGGCTGCCGGCGGTGGGCCGGACGTTTGAGGAACGCGCGGCCTTATTTGCCAAGAACGCCGCCGATCTGCGCGCGGAGTTTTTCTTGCTCGATAACGAAAGCGAACTGCCCGCCGCGTTCCAAAAACTCGCCGCCGCGCAGGGCTGGAAACGCATCGTCACCCATCGCGGCAGCCTGATTGACCGCACGCTAATTGGCAACACGCTGCCCGTCGGTTACACGGATCAGGGTTACGTCGTGGCCGAGATGGAGGCGTCTGACGCCGGATTGACCGAATGCGAGGCGCTCGTCGCACAGACGGGCAGCGTGCTGGTGAGCGCCAAAAGCTCGGGTGGGCGGGCGCTGTCGGTGTTGCCGCCGCACCACATCGTGGTAGCGCGCGCGTCGCAGATGGTCGCCGACCTCGGCGCGGCGTTCGCGGGATTGAAGGCGAAATACGGTGAGCAATACCCGAGTTTCCTGTCTTTCATCACGGGGCCGAGCCGCACGGGTGATATCGAGCGCATCCTCGTGCTGGGAGCGCACGGCCCGAAGAAACTGACGATTTTCTGCGTGCCGGGCTAGCCTCCAACAAGGTAGGGATGGCTTTCCGAGCCGTCCGCGTTGTTTCTATTATAACGCACTCTGCGCG
>CALMVM010000614.1:3479-6218 GCA_937873255.1 uncultured Verrucomicrobiota bacterium
AAAACGCGCCGGCGGTGTGGTTGCCCCACCCATACTTTGTTGACGACCGCACCGTTGCCTTCTGTGCTGGACAGGCGAAAGTTCCGCGATGGCGCACGACGCAGGGGATTTCTGGATCGATGTCGGCGGGACGTTCACGGACTGCATACACCGACTCCCCGACGGCGCCTTGCGCACCCACAAACTTCTGAGCACCGGGAGCTACCCGGTCACGATCTCGCGCGGGCCGGCGGGGGCGTTCGGTCCGGCGAACACCTTTCTGCGCCAGGCCCCCGGCGGCTACTTTGTCGGGTATCATCTGCGTTGCCGTTCGGCCGGAAGAGAACAGACGGATTACGTCGTGACAGCATTCGATCCGGCGCGCGAAATCCTGGCTTTCGACCGACCCCTTCCCGACGCGAGAGAATCCGTGCGCGGCGAACTCTTCTCCCACGAGGAAGCGCCGGTCGCCGGCATCCGCTGGCTGCTCGGCTTGCGCCTGGATCAACCCATCGGCCCGGCGCGCGTGCGCCTCGGAACCACCCGCGCGACCAACGCCCTGCTGGAAAGACGCGGCGCGCGCACCGCGCTCGTCGCCACCGCCGGGTTCGCCGATGCCCTGCGGATCGGCTCACAGGACCGGCCGTCGCTGTTCGACCTGCGCATCGACCAGCCGCCCGAGCTTTACGAATCCGCCGTCGAGGTGTGCGAACGCCTGCGCGCGGACGGCACCGTGCTCCGACCCCTCGATGAAACAGCCACCCGCGACACGCTCGCCACCCTGCGCGCGCAAGGCATCGAATCGCTCGCCGTCTGCTTGCTCCATGCTTACCGCAACCCGGTCCACGAACAACGCCTCGGCGCCATTGCCGCCGAACTCGGCTTCCCGCACGTCTCGCTTTCACACCGGGTCAGCCCCTTGCCGAAACTCATCGACCGGGGCGACACCACGCTGCTCGACGCATACCTGACGCCCGTTCTGCGCGATTATTGCCGGCGGCTGACCACGCAGCTTCCCGACGCGGACCTGCGGTTCATGACGAGCGCGGGCAGCCTCGTGCGGGTGGACGAATTCAACGGCAAGGACGCGATTCTGAGCGGTCCGGCCGGCGGGGTTGTGGGTACCGCGAGGATCACGGACCGCGCGGGGCTGGCCCCAGCGTTTGCGTTCGACATGGGCGGCACGAGCACGGATGTCAGCCGCTGGGACGGCGTGGCGTTCACCCGCCGCTTCGAGACCGATGCCGGCGGCGTCGGCGGGGTGCGCCGGATGCGGTTGCAAACGAGCATGCTGGAAATCGAGACCGTCGCGGCGGGAGGCGGCAGCGTTTGCTGGTTCGACGGGGAGAAGACCGCCGTCGGGCCGCGCTCGGCGGGGGCCGACCCCGGGCCGGCGTGTTACGGGCGCGGCGGACCTCTGACGGTCACGGACGTGAACCTCCACCTCGGGCGAACCCACGGTTTTCCGTTCCAGCTCGACCACGAAGCGGTGGAAGCCCGGTTGGACGAACTCATCGCCGCCATCGCCGCCGCCACCGACCGGACGTACACCCGCCAGGAACTCGCCGCCGGGTTCCTGCGGATCGCCAACGCCGCGATGGTCGCCCCCATCAAAAAACTCGCCGCCTCGCGGGGGAATGACGTGCGCGGGCATACCCTGTTTGCGTTCGGCGGCGCGGGCGGTCAGCACGCCTGCGCCATCGCCCGCGAACTCGGCATGGGCACCGTGCTTTGCAGCCCGCACGCCGGCGTTTTGAGCGCGCTGGGCATCGGTCTCGCGCCGGCCGCGCATTTCGCCGAACGCGCCCTGGTCCCCGGGGATGATTCCATCAAAGTCCTCGCGGAACTCGAAGACGAATTGCGCGCGCGTTTCGCCGTTGAAAAGGTGTCGGCCGATCTGCTCGCGCCCCCGCGCCGGACGCTCGAAATGCGTTATCGTGGGCAGGACACGCGGTTGCCGATTACCGAACCGGCCGACGGCGATTTCAACGACGCGTTCACGCGGGAACACCGGCGCGTCTTCAACTTTACTTTTCCTGACCGCGCGGTCGAACGCTACGCCGCCCGCGTCGAACTCTCCACGCGTCCCGACCCTCCACCGGGTGAGGAGACATCCGAGCGCGGCGACACGGTCGTCATTGGCTCTCACGTCAAGGCGTGGCACCCGGATGCGGGTTGGCAGCGCACGGCGGTTCATCGACGAGAAGACCTATTCTCCGGCGCGCGGATTGCGGGTCCCGCGATCATCATCGAGCCGGTCGCCACCGTGGTGGTCGAACCGGGCTGGTCCGCGCACGTCACGAAGTTCGGCGACCTGCGGCTGGTTTCCGACGAAAACGCAAGCGACCACCCGGCAGGCCGACCTCCCGACGCCGCGAGCGCTCCCCACGCCGATCCCGTCGAACTCGAACTCTTCCACCACCGCTTCGCCTCCGTCGCCGAACAGATGGGCGCGACGCTGCGGCGCACGGCCCTTTCCACCAACGTCAAGGAGCGGCTGGATTTCTCGTGCGCGCTGTTCGACGCCGCCGGCTCGCTCGTCGCCAACGCCGCGCACATCCCTGTGCATCTCGGCGCGATGCAGGAATGCGTGCGCTGCCTGTCCGCCGACGTGCCCGACATGCGGCGGGGAGAGGTGTACATCACCAACGACCCGTTTCGCGGCGGCAGCCACCTGCCGGATATCACGGTCGTGACCCCGGTGTTCGCGGACGGCGACCGGCCACGGTTTTTCACCGCCAGCCGCGCGCACCACGCGGA
>CALMVM010000614.1:6248-6712 GCA_937873255.1 uncultured Verrucomicrobiota bacterium
GTTCCGCTACCGCAACGCCGACTCCGCCGCCAGCGACGCGGCGTTGCGCGCGTTGTTGCTCGGCGGTCCGTACCCGACGCGCGCGGTCGAGGAAAATCTCGCCGACATTCACGCGCAGATCGCCGCCAACCAGACCGGCGCGGTCCTGTTGTCCGAACTGCTTGCCCGCCACGGTCTCGCCACCGTCGAGGCGTACGCCGCGCACCTGCACCGGGCATCTGAACACAGGATGCGCGCTGCCCTCGCGCGTTTGCCGGCGGGGACGCGCGCCTTCCGCGACGCGATGGACGACGGGACGCCGGTTTGCGTGGCGATCACGACGCGCGCGGACGGCAGCGTCGTGTTCGATTTCGAGGGTACCGGCCCCGTCCATTCAGGAAACCTCAACGCCAACCGGGCCATCGTCGCCAGCGCGGTCATTTATTGTCTGCGCTGCTTGTTGGGCGAGCCCGTCCCGCTCCACG
>CALMVM010000615.1:0-6739 GCA_937873255.1 uncultured Verrucomicrobiota bacterium
GATGAAATCCACGCCGTACTGCCGCCGGTACGCCTGGCAGAGCTTGATGCCCGCGATCTTGGCGATGGCGTAGGGTTCGTTGGTCGGTTCCAGCGTGCCGGTCAGGAGCGATTCCTCGTGGATCGGCTGCGGGGCGAACTTCGGATAGATGCACGAACTGCCCAGAAAGAGTAGCTTGCCCACCCCGGCGGCGTGGGCCGATTCGATGAGGCCGTTCTGGATTTTGAGGTTGTCGAGCAGGAAATCGACCGGGAAGTCATTGTTCGCCTTGATGCCGCCGACCTTCGCGGCGGCGACCACGACGTACCCCGGCCGCTCGGCCAGCATGAACGCGCGCACCGCCGCGCCGTCGAGCAGATCGAGTTGCCGGCGGTCGCGCACGACGATTTCCCACGGCTCTCCCGCCGCCGCCCGCGCCTGGACCGCGCGCAAAATCGCGCTGCCCACGAGGCCGCGATGGCCGGCGATGAAGATTTTCTTCATGGAGAAAGGTTGTGGGTGGTGATGCAGCCTTCGGCTGCGTTGTGGGTTGTGGGTAGAACCAGCGACGCCACGACTCACAACTCACAACTCATGACTCACATCCGGATGTCCTTGCCGCTCATCTGGTGCTTGAGCAGCGCCACGTCGGCCTCGGTCATGATCTTCACCAACTCCTTGAACGTCGTCTTGGGCGTCCAGCCGAGCTTTTGCTTGGCCTTGGACGGATCACCGATGAGCAGATCGACCTCCGCCGGGCGGAAATAACGCGGATCGATCTCGACGTATTTCTCGTAGTCCATGCCCATCATGCCGAAACTCTCCTCCAAAAACTCCCGGATCGTGTGCGTCTCACCCGTGGCGATGACGTAGTCGTCGGGCGTGTCCTGCTGGAGCATGCGCCACTGGGCCTCGACGTACTCGGGCGCGAAACCCCAGTCGCGTTTGGAGTCGAGGTTGCCCATGTAGAGTTTCTTCTGCACGCCGGCGTGGATGCGCGCGACGGCGCGGGTGATCTTGCGCGTGACGAACGTCTCGCCGCGCCGGGGCGACTCGTGGTTGAAGAGGATGCCGTTGCTCGCGTGCATCCCGTAGCTCTCGCGGTAATTGACGGTCAGCCAGTAGGAATACACCTTCGCGCAACCGTACGGACTGCGCGGGTAGAAGGGCGTGGTCTCCTTCTGCGGCACTTCCTGCACGAGGCCGTACATCTCCGAGGAGCTGGCCTGATAAAAACGGCTCTTGGGCGAGGCATGCCGGATGGCTTCCAGCAGCCGGGCGGTGCCGGTGCCGGTCACGTCGGCCGTGTATTCGGGCACGTCGAAGGACACGCGCACGTGGCTCTGCGCGCCGAGATGGTAAATCTCGTCGGGCTTGAGGTCGCCGATCAGCTTGGACATGGACACCGAATCGGCCAGGTCGCCGTAATGCAGGAACAGCCGGGCGCTGCTGTTGTGCGGGTCCTGGTAGATGGAGTCGAGACGCTCGGTGTTGAAGGTCGAAGCGCGCCGGATCAGCCCGTGCACCTCGTACCCTTTTTCGAGCAGCAACTCGGAGAGATACGACCCGTCCTGACCGGTGATGCCGGTGATCAATGCTTTTTTCGACATGGCGCGTCTCTGTAGCACAAAAGACACCACGTCCAAAACCTTTTTCGGCTCCTAGGGGGTTTCCCTGCTTTCCCGGCTTGCGTTCCGGCGTTCCCCGCGACATGAATGGGGAAGCATGAAGAAAATCGAGGCCATCGTAAAACCCTTCAAGGTGGAGGACGTGAAAGAAGCCCTCGCCGAAGTGGGCGTCGATGGGATGACCGTGAGCGAGGTCAAGGGCTTCGGCCGGCAGAAGGGGCACACGGAGATTTACCGGGGCAGCGAGTACACCGTCGATTTTTTGCCGAAGGTGAAATTCGAGATCGTCCTGGAGGACGACCGCGTGCAGCGCACGGTCGATGCCGTAGTGCGCGCGGCCAAGACGGGCAAGATCGGCGACGGCAAGGTGTTCGTGTACACGGTGGAGGAAGTCATCCGCATCCGCACCGAGGAACGCGGCGCGGATGCGATCTGACGAGCGCGAAACTCGGAACTCGGAACGGCGGAGAGTGGAGTCGAGTCCGCAAGACATCGCCCCAAGCTGATAAACGGAGCTTGGCAGGCCGGACAGGGACCGATAGATAAGCGGCGTGAACTATCTCCACGTCCTCCTCCTGGCAATCATCCAGGGACTCTGCGAATTGCTGCCGGTGTCCAGTTCGGCGCACGTCATCGTGACCGAAAAACTGCTCGGGCTCGACCCGGCCAAGCCGGAAATGACGTTCCTGCTCATCATGCTGCACACGGGCACGATGTTCGCGGTGATCCTTTATTTTTGGAAACAATGGCGGCGGGATTATTTTTCCTCGCAGGCCGCGTTCATGGAAACCGCCAAGCTGGTGGTCATCGCCACGGCGGCAACGGGGATCATCGGGTTCGGGCTCCAGAAGGTCATCGAAAAAGGCGTGCTGCGCGGCAACCCGAATGCACAGATCGAGGACATCTTCGGCAACCTCTGGTTGATCGCGGGGGCGTTGACGGCGGCGGGGATCATCATCCTGCTGGCCGGACGTGGACGAAATGCCGACGCCGCGACGATGGCCGGCAGCAAGATCAGGCCGGGTCAGGCGGGTTTGATCGGCGTCGTGCAGGGATTGTGCCTGCCGTTTCGCGGGTTTTCACGCTCGGGTGCGACGATCTCGACGGGCATGCTCGCCGGCGTGGCGCGGCAGGCGGCGGAGCGGTTCAGCTTCGCGCTGGCGGTGGTGCTGACGCCGCCGGTGGTCGCGCGGGAAGCGTGGCGTTTGTTCAAACCCAAACCAGGGATGGAGGCGCTGCCGCACGGGGAGATCGCTCACCTCGCCGCGCCGGGGTTGGTGGGAATGGTGTTCAGCTTCCTGGCGGGGCTGTTGGCGTTGCGCTGGCTCTCGCAGTGGTTGGAGACGGGCAAATGGCAGTGGTTCGGCGTGTACTGCCTGCTCGCGGCCGGAGTCGTGTTTTTCCTGGCGACGCGGGGGTACTGATGGAACCAAACTCGGCGACTGGAGCGCGCTTGTATGAGGCGATGGGTGTAGATTTTCGGTGCCAGGCGTGTGTGCGCGTGGCCATCAGATAGAGCCGCAGGCCCAACCGGCCCGTCGGACCTGCGGCGAGCCTGGGGTCAGATCAAGAGCGCGTGAGGAGCGTGGGTGGTTTCCACTCACCGCCCGTCTACTGCAGTTAGGCGCTGGGCGTGGACTGGGGCACGCCCTCTGTGTGGAGGAGGCCGCTGATGAGTAGCGCGGGGAGAACAACGACGATGCCTGCGTCGTCGGAGATGACCACCCTGCCGTTGCCAGGGGGCAAATAGATGTGGTCGAGCGTGGGCACGGGATACTCGTGGCCGTCGGCGGTGCGGACGCGGAAGGGAATAAAGGGGGAAATCTCCAGATGCTTGCGGATGTTGCCGATCATGACGGGAGGGTAAATTGGGCGGCCTCGAAGGGCAAGAACGGCTCCGAAGCGCCCAACTAGAATTCGACCCGCTCCCCATCTGCCATCGCCATGATTCCCATGGTCTTCGGGAGCATCTCGCGGCCCAACTCGCAAATCTCTTCCAGACGCGCGGCGAACTCGGCCGTGAAATGCGTCAGGCACACCCGGCGCACCGGCTTGTCGGCGAGGAACACAAATAATTCCTCCGGCTCGAAGTGCGCCAACTCGCAGATCAGCAAATCGCACGGCCGGTCCAACACCGGCACGAGATCCTCCGGCCGGCCCAGATCGGCGGAATAAATCAGCCGCTTGCCTGCGTGCAGCCAATCGTAAACGATGCTGTACGCCAGGAAACGGTCCGCTGCCGACGGATCGATTTTCTCCCGCTGTCCGTCGAGGTGCGTGGACGAATTGACCGACACCCGTAGCTGGCCTTCGTCAATCGTCACCGCGCGCCCGGGGAAGGATTCCCACGGGTGGTATTCGACCGCGAAACCGACGAGTTTCTCCGGCAGGTACACGGCTTCGAGCCACGTGCGGATCGGGTTGATGAGTTCCGCCGGCAGGTAGAGCGGCAGCGGTCGGCGGCGTGGCTCCAGCCATGCGCCCTGGATGATCATCGGCAACCCCGAAAGGTGGTCCGAGTGCCCGTGGCTGATGAAAATCGCGTCCAGCGACGCGAACGGCACGCCCATCGCCTTCAACCGCTGGCTGCACGGCTCGCCCGCGTCGAGCAGCCAGCGCCGGCCGCCGGATTCCAGCAGGATGGACGAGTGGACCCGGTCGGTCATCGGGATGCCCCCGCCGGTTCCGAGAAAGGTCAAGGCGTCCATGGATTTAACAATGCGCGCCGGGCAGGCTAACGCCGGGCCGAAGGGGAGGGCAATCAATATTTGTCAGGGAAAAAAGGACGTCGGCTCGGGCGAAAACTTCTTGTCAGAGGGGGGCTTCCGCTTTAGGACCGGACCCATGCGACCGACCCTCCCGCGCCGCCCGGCCCTCGTTGTCCTCGCCGTCTGCGCGCTCTCGACCGCCGGCACGGTCGCGGTTTTTGGGCAGGAAACCGGCGAGGCGGCCCCGCCCGTCCACCTCCGGCTGGCGGACGGGTTCGATTTCCCGGTGGGCAAGCCCGACGGCGTCGGTTACCACAAGGCGCGCGGCATGCGGCGCAACGGCCATCTGGGCGACGACTGGGACGGCGACGGCGGCGGCAACACCGACCTCGGCGACCCGGTTTATGCCGCCGGCGCGGGCGTCGTCGTGCTCGCGGGCAACATGCACATGGGTTGGGGGAACGTCGTCATGGTCCGCCATTGCTACCGCGAACCGTCCGAAGGCGGCGCGATCCATACCGTGGACAGCCTCTACGGGCACGTGGACAAGATGCTCGTCCACGAGGGGCAAATGGTTTCGCGCGGCGAGCAGATCGCCACCATCGGCACGGCGTACGGACTCTACGAGGCGCACCTGCACTTCGAGGTGCGCAAGAACATCCACATCGGCATGTACCGCTCGCAGTTCGCGCGCGACTACAGCAATTACTACAACCCGACGGAATTCGTCGAAACCCACCGCCGCCTGCCGACCGGCTTCAACGCGACCGTCGCGGTAAACACCTTCGTGCCCACGCCCAGGACGGGCCTGTTGCCGGCGGATGCGTCGTACGAACTTGGCATCAACCGTTCGCCCAAGCAGGTCGCCGAGATGGAGTCGTCCCACCTGAAAACCTCCGCGTTTGCGATCAAGCCGCACAAGAGTTCGGCCGAAAAACCGGATGATAAATTCAAAGTGGACCGCTACAACGAGGAACGGAAGAAACGGGAGTGATCCAGTTTTCTCATTATTGATTTATTAATAATGAGAAAGTGGGCATTTTACTCTGTCGCCTGGGCTTCTTCGAGCCATGCCAGCGCCTTGTCGTAGCTGCACTTCTCCAGATAGTGCGCCAACCGGGGATCGACCGGGGTGGGGAGCCGCTGCTGCAAGGCAGTGATGCGTTCGGAGGCCTCCTGCAACTGCCGCAAATGCGCGTCGGGATCGCGTGCGTAGGCGGCGCGGTCCGCGATGACTTCGAGCCTTCGGCGGAGCGCGTCGGCGAGTTCCTGGTAAATGGCGGAGGAAGAGAGGGAAGCATCCATGGGAAGTCGGCGGGCGAACGGGAGAAGAGCCTTGAAGCCGCCCGCGATAGGGCTAGCATAATCTTTAGGGACGCGAAAGAAAAGGGAACCATGACGCCGCCAGCCGATGCTTCCGGGGAGAACGCCGTTCGTTCCCTCCTCATCGTGGACGACGACGTGGATGTGCTCCGTTTCCTGCGCGATACCCTCGTGGCGTTCACCGATTGCCGGGTGGACACCTCTCCCAGCCCGGAGTACGCGTTCGAGTTGTCCCTGCGCAAGCCTTACGACCTGTTCCTGTTCGATTTTTCCATGCCGATCATGGACGGAGCGGTGCTCTACACGATGATCCGCACCGTCCACACCTTCGGCGCGCTGACGCCTCGGCGCTCCCTCCCGCCGCTGATCCTCATGTCCGGCCACGGCGAACAAAAGCGCGCGCGCGAGTTGCTCGCCGAGCCCGGCGTGCGCGGGTTGCTGCCGAAGCCGTTCAGCATCGAGCGGCTGTTGTCCAAATTGGAATCCTGCCTGCCGGGCGTCACCCGGCGGCCGGCCTAGCGGGGGCATGTTCACTTTTTTCGTTCCCGGCCGCACGGACGCCCCCGCGCGCGTTCGCGTGAAAATTTGCGGGATCACCCATCCCGCCGACGCCGAATCCGCCGTGACGCTCGGCGCGGATGCCCTCGGGCTGAATTTTTACCCCGCTTCGCCGCGCGCTCTCGACCCCGCGCGCGACGCCGATTGGCTGCGGGCGTTGGCTGGGGGCGTCCCGCGCGTCGCGGTGCTGGTCAACGCCTCGCGCGCGGAGATCGATCGGATTCTCGGCGAAAATCTGGTGGACGCCGTGCAACTCCACGGGGACGAGGACGTCGAATTTTGTCGTTCGCTCGTGGAAGCAGGCGTCCCGTTCGCCAAGGCGGTGCGGGTGCGCGGCGAGGAAAGCGTCCGGTCGGCGGGAACGTTCGGCACGCCCTGGATCGTGCTCGACGCGTTCGATCCCAAGGCGTACGGCGGCACCGGGCAAACCGCCGACTGGACGCTCGCCGCGCGCTGCGTCCGGGACGGCGAGGCGGCCGGTTTCCGGGTGATCCTGTCCGGTGGATTGACGCCTGCCAACGTCGCGGCGGCGGTGCGGCAGGT
>CALMVM010000615.1:6749-7188 GCA_937873255.1 uncultured Verrucomicrobiota bacterium
TCGGGGTGGATGTGGCGAGCGGCGTCGAGAAATTGGACGACCGCCGCCGCAAAGACCCGGCACGGATGAAAGCGTTCTTCTCCGAGCTACGCGCTTTCGGGCCTCCTTAATCGAGTCCGAAAAGCGTTCCGGCGGCATCCGGGTTTGGAAATAGGGAAAATTTCCGCCGGAAAACGCGTTTTACAGAGAGAAATGGCCTGGGGCTGGTTCGGTTCCTGCTTGGACAGGTGTCCATCATCCGTCCGCCCTTCATCGCCATGACCTATCATAAACAACCCGTTGTCTGCTCCCTATTGCTGCTGGCAGGGTCCACCGCCGTCAGCCTGGCGCAAGCCCCGCTGTTGCCACCCGCCGCCCACCGCGCGTCGTTGGGCGAGGTCGCCCAGGCTGCGCCCGGTGCGGTTCCCTCCGCCACCGTCCCGCCGGTGCCCGTCGCGCC
>CALMVM010000615.1:7198-16276 GCA_937873255.1 uncultured Verrucomicrobiota bacterium
CCCCGACGAGCGTCGATCCCAACGTCCCTGCCCCCATCGCGCCGCCGCCGGTCGTCACCTCACCAACCGGCACGACCACCGGCGCGGTCCCGCCGCCGCCCGCCACCGACGTGGCTGCCCCGGTCAACAACGCCAACGCCGGGGGTGCGCGTCCGCGCGAGTTCCAGGGCGACGATGTCGGCCAGGTGCTGCGCCTCCTCGCCCGGCAGGCGAAGATCAGCCTCATCGTGAGCCCGCAGATCGTCGGCACGATCAACATGCGCCTCGAAGACGTGACGGCCCTCCAGGCCATCGAGGTCATCTGCCAGGCGCAGGGCTACGACTTCAGCCAGCAGAACAACGTCTATTACGTCAAGACCAGCGCCGAGAAGGCGGCGGAGCCGACGCAGGGCGATTTCTTCACGTTCAGCTACGCGCGGGCGGCGCAGGTCCTGCCGCTGCTCACCAGCCAACTCAAGAGCAAGGCCGCGCCCCCGCAGGTGGACGAACGCACCAACACGGTTTTCTTCCAGGAAGCCAGATCCAACCTGGCCACGATTCGCAAATTCCTCACCCAGGTGGACCGGCCGACGCGGCAGGTCATGATCGAGGCGCGCCTGGTCGAGGTGAACTCCAACCCGACGCAGAGCTATGGCATCAACTGGAGCGGGGTGTTCGGCAGCGCCGGCTCGCCGAAGACGTTCTCCTACGGCGGGACGGGTTTCCCGAGCACCAAGGCGGAGACCTACCCATTCATCACGCCGGGTAAGACCATCAACGACCCGCCCACGGTCACGCAGATCCCGACCGGCCGGACCATCCCGGATACCTACCCGGTGACGTTCGGCAGCAACGGCGACGTGGTCCCACAGGGATTTGCGACCAGCGGTAGTCTCAGCAACCTGGGGAGTTTATTCGGCGGAGCGCTGAGCCAGGCCACGATCCTGAGCATTCCACAATTCTCCGCCACGGTACGTTTTCTCAACGAGGATACGGACGCCGAGTTCCTCGCCAACCCGCGCATCGTCACCGCCGACAATCTGGAGGCGACCATCAAGATCATCCGCAACCAGCCGGTGCCGCAGCTCAATTTCAACGAGCAGACGGCCACGGCGGTCTTCGGCGGATTCCAGGACAAGACCTACGGCAACACGCTGGTGGTCAAGCCGTCCATCAACAAGGACGATTTCATCACGCTGTCCGTCAAACCCGAGATCAGCAACCGCGTGGGCGACCAGGTGTTCAACTTCGCGGGTGCGCAGGTCAGCAGCCCGATCATCGACACGCGCACGCTGGAGGCCAATGTGCTCATCAAGAGCGGCTGCACGCTGGCCATCGGCGGCCTGTTGCAGGACCAGACGAGCAAGGGCTTGACGAAGGTGCCCATCCTCGGGGATATCCCGATTTTGGGTTACCTGTTCCAGGAACACCTCAACCAGCGTTCCAAGCGCAACCTGCTCATCTTCGTCACGCCGACGATCATTAGCCAGCAATTTGGCACCGGGTTGGAAGACCAGGTCAATGGTTTGAAGAACGTCAACACCCGCACCGAAATGGCCGATCCCAACGGCTGGCGCAACAACGCCAAGGGCTCCTGGCACCTGACCAAGCCGCGCGACCGGCAACTCGCCGCCGAATACCCGGCCCCGGGTAACTGCAACGAGCGCGTGAACTTCAAGGACAACGCCGCCGCGCGCGACCAGTAAGCGTTTCGACCGCAAGGGAATCACCAACCAGCCCGGAGTTTCCGGTCCGCCGCGCTCGAATCCCGAGCGCGCGGCCGGGAGCCCCGGGCTTTCGCGTATTCTGGAGGGGGATTGGCGCTCTCCGAGCGGCATTGGTTCGCCGTACACGCCGCAGGCGTCTAAAATTATCAGGCGACTGTGCCGCGAACGCCGACCAATGCCGCTCGGAGAGCGCCATCCACCTTGGAAAGAAACGCGTATCCAACTCCCCGCTCGCCACGGGCGCGGCGCACCGTTAACCTGCGCGCTATGTCCGAATATCAGGTTGCCGTTCTCGCGGGCGACGGCATCGGCCCGGAAGTCATGACCGAGGCTTTGCACGTCCTCCAGGCGGTCCAGCAAAAATTTTCGTTCCGCCTCCATCTGCATGGCGCGTTGGTCGGCGGCGCGGCCATCGACCGCGACGGTTCCGCGCTGCCGCCCGCCACGCTCGAACTCTGCGAAAAGTCCGACGCCATCCTTTTCGGCAGCGTCGGCGGCCCGAAATGGGAATCTCTCCCTCCCGCGCAACAGCCCGAACGCGCCGCGCTGCTGCCGTTGAGGAAGCACTTCGGCCTCTTCGCCAATTTGCGTCCCTCGGTGTGTTTCCCCGCGTTGACGCACGCGTCGCCGCTGCGGCCGGACATCGTGGAAGGCGGCTTCGACATCCTGTGCGTGCGCGAACTCACCGGCGGCCTGTATTTCGGCCAGCCTAAATACACGGACCTGACCGTGGACGACCCCATCGCGGTCGATACGATGGTCTACCGGCGCAGCGAGATCGACCGGGTGGCGCGTCTGGCGTTCGAGGCCGCGCGCACGCGCCGGCGGCGGGTGGTCTCCGTGGACAAGGCCAACGTGCTCGAAAACGGCGTGCTCTGGCGTCGGACGCTCACCGAACTCGGGCGCGAATATCCCGACGTGGAGCTTTCGCATTTGTACGTGGACAACGCCGCGATGCAGATCATCCGTCGGCCCCGGGATTTCGACGTGCTCCTGGCGGAGAATTTGTTCGGGGATATCCTCAGCGACGAACTGGCCATGTTGACCGGTTCGCTCGGGATGCTGCCGAGCGCGAGCCTCGGCGGGGGCGGGGGCGGCCGGCGCTTCGGGTTGTACGAACCGAGCGGCGGCAGCGCGCCGGACATCGCCGGACAGGGCATCGCCAACCCCATCGCGCAAATCCTCTCGGCGGCATTGATGCTGCGGCATTCCTTCGGCGAGGAGGCGGCGGCGCGGGCGATTGAAGACGCGGTGCGCGCGGCGGTCGGCGACGGGTTGCGCACGGCGGATATTTTCGCGGGCGAGGGACACCGGATCGGCACGAAGGAAATGGGCGCGGCGATTGTCGAACGACTCGGGCGATGAACGAAACGAACGAGCAAGTATCGGCGGCGGAACCCGCACCCGCCCGACCAACGAACGAGTTCAGGATACCACCATGGGTGAATTATTTCCGGACGCGCCTGCGCGAACTGGCGGTGGTCTTTTTCGGCGTCTACGCCGCGTTCCTGTTGAATCGTTTCGATGTCGAACGCAACGAGGCGAAGCGCCGGGGGCAAATCCTGGAGTCTCTCGAACGTGAGTTCAGCGGCAAGGTGGACGAACTCCGGCGCGACCTCGCCGACGTACGTCCGCAGATCGCCGAGTTCGACCGTCGGCTGGCGGCGGGCGAGATGCCGCCGCTCGGCATCTCGTACATGAACTCCGCGTACAGTCCCAGCGACGACGCCACCCTGCTGCAAGCCGGAGGGTTGGAATTGCTCGACGTGAAAACGCTCGATCTTTTGCGGAAAGTCAACGGCATCGAACGATCCATCCTGTCGGCGACGCACAATCAATTCGAGTTGAGTCTCGTGATGCTGGCGAATCACGAGCGCGCGGATTTTTATGATCCGGACACGAAGAAATTAAAGGAACGGTATGCCTGGTATCCGGTCAACCTGCACAACCTGCTCAACGATGGGCAGGAGATGCTCACGAGCGCGGAGGAACTTCTGGCGGACATCCGGGCGGCGAAACGTGCCAGCAACGCGCGACATTAACCACGCTCCCGCGCGCGCAATCCGAGCCAGGCCGCGCCGTACGCCGCGAGCGTCCAGCCCGCCAGCTTGAGCATCGCCCACATGCCGACATCGGTGCGGTTGTAGGTTTCCTTCATGGCGAAGGCACTCGCCACCAGCTTGCGCGGCGGCGCGGACAACTGCTCGGGCGGGCGTTTTTCGAGTTCACGCCGGAGCAGGTACATGAGGTGTTCTCGCGCCTTCTCGCGCCGATTGTACAGGTCGCCGGTGATCGGCCGGTGCCAGAACGCACCCACGTCCATCATCGTCTGCGCGGCGTAGGACGGCATCAGGTTCGTGAACGCGAACGCCGAGGGCGGCATCTGTTTGGTTTCCACCACGAGGCCGGAAAATAAAATCTGCGGAATCAACACGAGCGGCACGATCATCATCGCCTGCATCGCGTCGCGGGCGAGCGCGGAAACGGCCAGTCCGATCCCCGCCGCCGCGAACGCCGTACACACCACGCTGCCGCCCTGCCAGAGCAGCGAGCCATCCAACCCGCGTTCAGGCAAGGAGTCAGGATACGCCCACCAACGCACCGCCCACAGGCATGCGTAAAGGAAAATCCCCTGCGCCGCCGTCAGCGCGCCGAGCAACGAGAATTTGCTCAATAGATACGCGTCGCGCCCGAGGCCGACGGTGCGTTCGCGCCGGTAGATGGGCAGTTCGCGCACGATTTCCTGCGCGGCGTTCGAGCAGCCGAACCACAGCGTCGCCAGATACGCGAAAAAGAGGGTCAGCGAGACATCGTCCGTCACCCAGACGACGAGCAGCCCGATGAGCAGCGGCTGACCGAAGAGGATCAGGAAATTACGCGGGTCCGAACGCAGGATCGCCCATTGCCGACGCCACAGGACGGGCAGCGTGGCCAGTGCCGGGTTGGCGCGCGGCGGCTGCACGGCCGGACGCGCGGGCGAGGCGGCCGCCGGGTTCGCGGCGGCGTCGGGCGCATCACCGGCGGTGTGGCGGCGATGAGCCTCGTGCCACTCCTGCGGGGGGCGTTCGGCCAGCCGGTCGTAGAGGCCGGCGAGCTTCGGCACATCGAAATATTCGCGCAACGCGGCAGAGTCCCCCGCGAAAACCAGCCGCCCGCCCGTGACGACCAGCAGCCGGTCGGTCAGGTAGACGTTTTCCACGACGTGCGTCGTGCAAACCACCGTGCAGCCGCCGTCGGCGAGGGTGCGCAGCAGACCCATCATCTTGAACTCCGCCGCCGGGTCGAGCCCGCTGGTGGGTTCGTCGAGAAATAGCACGGCGGGCCGCCCGAGCAATTCGACGCCGACGCTCACGCGCTTGCGCTGGCCGCCGGAGAGCGTGCGCACGCGGGCGTCGGTCTGCGCGACGAGCCCGAGGCGGTCAATGGTCTGGGCGACGAGTTTCCTCAGTTCGACGACCGGCGTGCCGGCGGGCAATCTCAGCCGCGCGCTGAAAAATAACGCCTCCGTGACGGTGAGTTCGCGGTGGACGATGTCGTCCTGCGGCACATAGCCGAGCAGGGAACGCAGCCGGTCGTATTCGCGGTAGAGGTCCGCGCCGTCGAAGCGGATCGTGCCGGCGTCGGCGGGATGCAGGCCGGTCAGGGCGTTGAGCAGCGAGCTTTTGCCCGCGCCGGACGGCCCGAGGATGCCGACGAACGTCCCCCGGTCCACATGGACGGTGATATCGTCGAGGACGCAGTGCGCGCCGTAGAATTTGCGGACCGCGCGCGCGTCGATTTCCACGCCGGGCAGCCCGGTGGAACGTTCGAGCGCGCGGCCGTCGAAACGGAAAAAGAACGGCCCCATCTGGAGCAGGTCGCCGATGACGAGCGGGTGCGTCTCGAAACGGCGGCCGTTGATGAGCGAGCCCGCGCGGCTGCGCAGGTCGGTGACCTGGAAACCGGTGGGCGTGCGTTCGACGATGGCGTGCTGGCGCGAAATGCCGGGGTCGGCGAGGATCACGTCCACGTCGCCCTGGCGGCCGAAGCGCACCCGGCCGCCGTCGAGCGGGACCAGCCGCACCTCGCGGCTGCCCATGAGCACTTGCGGTCCGCGAAAGGGCGGCGCGCCGTCCGGGTCGCTGCCGGCCTCGTGTTCGGCGGCGGCGATTTCGGCCGGCGGCAGGCCGTAGCCGAAGTACACCTGCACGGGGCCGATGTGGATGCGGTCGCCCGGCTGGAGCGGCGCGCGCACCTCGGGCGAGAGTGCCGCGCCGTTGATCTTCGTGCCCCAGCGGCTGCCGAGGTCCTCGACGGTACACAGGCCGGTCTCGTTCCAATCGAAACGGCAATGCCGACGCGAAATTTCCGGGTGCTTGAGTTGCCAATCGGCGTCCACCAGACGGCCGACGAACGTCGTCCCCGGGCGCAACTCATGAACGGCCTGCGGCAGCCCGGCCAGGATCGTCAGGACCGGGGGAGAATCGGACCCGGGCGATGCCGCCACCGCGAGATCGGGAAGCGCGGAGCCGGAGGAGGGCATGGGGAGAAGGCAGAAGGCAGAAGGCAGAAAGTAGAAGGAGAAGACCGGAAGTTAGAATGAGAAAGCAGAGACCCGCAGGCGGAGGATGAAAATAAATTTTCTGTTTCTGCTCCTTCTACCTCCTGCCTTTTCTTCAGGGGACCACCGCCCAGATTTCGACGACGCGGTTTTTTTCCGCCTGCTTATCGCTGAACATCGTCGAGCCGCCCATGGCGACCGCGTGCATGACGTTGAGGAACCCGCACTTCTCGCGCAGGGCATTGAGCACGCTCGTCGCGCGGCTCTGGGAGATGTCGGCGTTGACCTTGGCGTTGCCCTTCTGGTCGGCGTAGCCGAGGATCACGAACACCACCGTCGGGTCATCGATCAACTGCTTGACCTGCGCGGTGTTGAGCCCCTGTTTGATGCGCTCGATCTCGGTCGCGCGCACGACGGCGTCGCCCTTCTCGAACTGCACGGTCAGCACGCGGCCCATGCGTTGCGCGTGGTCCACGCTGGCGTAGAGCTTGTCCTTGTTCGCGGCGGTGACGTTGGGCATCACGTCGATGCGCCGGAGGACTTCCGTGCGCACCTCGGCGTTGTCGGGATCGCTGAGGTTCAGATTGATCGGGGCGTCAGCGGCGGGGGCGGACGAAGTAGCGGTGGGCGAGGGAGACGGCGGCGTGGACGCGTTGCGCGCGGGGGAATTCGTCACGCCCGGCGAGGCGGCGGGAGTCGGCAACACCGGGTTGGCGGTGGCACGCGGATCGTTGGTGGGGATCATCGGCCGGCCGCCGGACGGGTCGGGCGTGGGCTTGCGCGCGAGGTTATCCACGGAGTTGCGCCCGGTCTGGTTGACCGCCCACACCACCAGCGCACCGCTGCCCAAAACCAGCGCGCAAATCACGATCAACGGCAGGAAATTGACCTTCTGCTTGCGGCGTTTAAAAAATAAGGTCTGGTCGGGATCGGGCTCCTCGGGCGTCGGCATGGCAAGGCATCCTAGCGGCTCGCCCTGCTTCCGCAAAGCGCCAAATCGCAGCGTTGCGCTCTTGCCAACAGCGACCGCGAACGAGTAAAAAAATCTGCAAACCCCGTCCTGCGCATCGTTTTCACGTAAAGCACCCTACACACATTCTCCGATCATGGGCATCGTCATCTTTCTCGTCGTCATCGCTCTCGTTGGTGGGCTCGTCTGGTGGGCTTCGGCCATGAACGCCAAACGCGTCCGCGAGCTGGAGGAATTCGCCAAGAGCGTCGGCTTCGCGTTCGAGAAGGGACCGTTCACGCCGGGCGGGGGGCCGTTTGTCGGAGCGGGCACGTTCGAGGTTTTCAACCAGGGCTATAACCGCAAGATCACCAACGTCCTCCACGGGCGCGTGGACGACGCGGAGGTCCAGATTTTCGACTACCAGTACGACTGGTCGGTCGGCGGGCGCACCGGCGGCGTGATCGGCGGAGTCCTGCTCAGCGCCGGCACGGGCAACTACGGCAGCCGCAATCGGACGACGTACATGTTCACGGCGGCGGTGTTCACGGCGGGTGGCGGAACATCGTTCCCGACGTTGCAGTTGTACCCGGAAGGTTTCTTCTCAAAGATCGGCTCGGTGTTCGGCGGGCAGGACATCAATTTCCCGGAGTTCCCGGAGTTCTCGAAGCGCTTCGTGCTCAAGTCCACGGACGAGATGACCGTGCGGGCGATGTTCGACCAGCCCACGGCGGGGTTCTTCGAGGCGCATCAGGGCGTCACGGTCAACGCGGGCGGGCAGTACCTCGTGTTCTACCGGGCGAACAAGCGCGTCAAGACGGCGGACACGCGGCAGTTCCTCGACACGGCGGTGTACGCGTACCGCACGCTCGCGGCGGCGGCGGCACGGGTGCGGCGCTGAGGTCTAAAACTCGAAATCCAGCGGGTCCGAGAACTTGTCGAGCGCCTGACGCTCGTTCTCGGGCATCCGCTCGACCCGTCGCTGGATCAACGCCGGATCGGGCAGCAGCACGCCGGCAGCGTCCTCGCACTGGGCGGCGACGCGGCGGAAAACGTTGTCGAGATCGAAGTGCGAATCCGTCCCCACGTGCGCCCGCGCCTCGGCCCACGTCAGCCGGCGCTTGAACTGGTTTTCCAGCCCGGCGACCTCGCGCAAGGTCAGCGGCGAGAGTTGCGGCAGCGTGATCGTCGGCACCTCCCGCGCGCGCAGCCGTTCGGCGACGGGCGAGGCGTCGAACTTCTCACTGGAAAACCGCGCGTCGTTGCGGATCAGCACGTACTTCGCCCGGTCGCGCAGGGCCGTGACCACCTCGCGCAACGATGCCTCGGCCGTCGGGTCCGGGCTGCCGAAAAGCAGCACGACCAGCCCCACGCCGCGCGCGTCGAGGGCGTCGAGCGTCTGGCGGGTTTCGAGATGGTCGAGCACGGTGCGCGTCGCCCCGGCGGGGAAATCCACGAGCGTCACGGGCGTGTTGCGGCCGGCATGGCGGAAAATGGCGTCGAGCGAACCCGCCGACGTGATCGGCTGGCGGTCCACGCGCATGAAGTATTCGGAGAAATTCGTGTGCTCCGGGTCGGCGTCGACGCCGCTCCACTTGATCCCGGCGAATTCCAGCCACGAGGCGATGACCTGCGTGGAGGTCGATTTGCCGATGCGCCCGGTGCTCTGCATGGCGCAGATGAGCGTGGCTTGGCGTGCAGTGGCGTCGGTCTGAACGGGCGCGGCAACGGGTTCGGCGAACGGGGGTTTTTTGCTCATGGCGGGATTACGCGTCGCGGATGAGAAACTATGCACGAAAACTGCTCATTTTCAACCCCGCAGGCGGTCTTTCGACGAACAAAAACCCGCGTTCGGGTCGGACCGTTGCACTTCCCCTCGAAAG
>CALMVM010000616.1 GCA_937873255.1 uncultured Verrucomicrobiota bacterium
CGCCCAGCGACTTCACCCATCGCTTCGCTTCGGCCACCCAGTACCTGCCGGCGAATGGATTCAGCGGGTCTGCCATCGGCGGGTCGGTGCTACGCGTCACCGATGGCGGCACGAACCAAGCGCATTCGGTGTGGTACAACACGGCGCAGAGCATCGCCCAGTTCTCTACGGAATTTACCTTTCAGTTCAGCAGCGCGACGGCCGATGGCTTCACCTTTGCCATCCAACGGGCGGGCCTGACGACCGTCGGAGCCTACGGCGGAGGGCTTGGCTACCAGAACATCGCCACCAGCGCGGCGATCAAGTTCGACCTCTACCCCAATCTGAGCACCACCGGTTTGTACTACAATGGCGTCGCTCCCAACGACAGCACGACGGCGACCTCGACCTCGTCCGGAGCCATCGATGTCTCGTCGGCAGGCATAAGCTTTCATAACTGGGACGTGCTACGCTCCACTTTGAACTACAACGGCACCACCCTGACCGAAACGATCACCGACCTGAATACGCGCGCGGTCTTTACCCGTTCCTACACGGTGAACCTCCCCAACGTGATCGGTGGCTCGACCGCTTACGTGGGCTTCACGGGCGGCACCGGCACGCTTACCGCCCGGCAGGACATCCAATCCTGGAGCTACACGTCCACGGTTGTCACCCAACCCGCCGCCCCGACCGGCCTGAACGCCACCGCGACCTCCGCGACGCAGTTCAATCTTGCATGGACGGATAACTCCAACAACGAAACGGGTTTCCGTGTCGAGCGAGCGCTCGGCACCGACTCCTTTGCGCCCATTGGCTCCGTCTGGGCGAACACCACCGTCTACGTCGATGCCAATCTGGTCACCAACACAACCTACTCCTATCGAGTCGTGGCAACCAACGCCGGCCTGGACTCCGCGCCTTCCAACGTGGTCACGGCCACTACCCCGGTGCCGCCGACCACCCCCAGCGGGGCAACCCCCACGCTCGTTTCCACCAACGAGGTGGACTTCATGTGGAACGATAATTCCAACAACGAAACTGGCTTCCGCATCCTGCGCCAGGCGGATTCTGGCAATTTTCTGACAATCGCCACGCTCCCGGCCAACACCACCAGCTACCAGGACACCTCCGTGTTGCCCGGCACGGAGTACAATTACCATATTCAAGCCTTCAACGCAGCGGGCTACGTGGACTTTACCGGCTTCGAGGTGACGACGCTCTTCCCGGTGAACATCGTCACTTCCACGCCCACGGCACAGGAGAACACGGCGACAACCGGTGCTTTCGCCATCCGCCGCTCAACGGCCTCGGATTCGCCGTTGACAGTCAACTACACGATCCAAACCGGTAGTGGACAGGCCCCATACGGCACCCGATACATGCTTAGCCCCGCACCGGCGACCGCGACCGGCGGCAGCGTGACCATCCCCGCGAACGCCACGGCGGCGACGATCACCGTCAACCCCGGGACGGATCTCTCCCTGACTGGTGCCCAGACGGTGACGATCATCCTGGGCACGGGGGATGGCTACGTCGTGACGGGTGGGGGCACGGCCAGCGTGACCTTGTTGGACACACCTTACAACACCTGGAAAGTGCAGGAGTTCGGCAGCATCGCGGCGGCAAGCACGCCGCAAGCGGCGGACACCGCGGATTATGACGGCGATGGAGTCGCCAACCTGTTAGAGTACGCGCTGGGTACAGACCCGACGAAGGCTGTCAGTTCCCGCTTGCCTATCCCCAAGATAGAAACGGTGGATGGTGACACTTACCTGACTCTCACGTACCAATGTGCCTACCCGCCGCCAACGGATTTGACCTACATCCCGGAGGCGTGCATCAGTCTGCCCACCACGACTTGGCAGTCTACCATTGCTGTTTCAGGTTACCCTGTGAACAACGGTGACGGCACAGCCACTTACAAATTCCGTACCACTTGGAAAGCGGCTGCTTATCCGCGTAGCTTTGTCCGTCTACGAGTGACCAGCCCCTGAATTTTTATCAGTGGACCATCTCACACGAGTCAGACATCAAGTTTGATAAGTGCCTATCCGAACAACCCACGCGGGTTTTCTTCCGCCCCTGCCGGGGCTACGCCGGACGGCGTTTTCTCCCCGGGGCTCACGCCCCGGGCTAAACTCTTGCGCCCCTGCCGGGGCTGAAGAAAGGGTTATTCGGATAGGCAGCAAACGAGCGCAGCCTGGTTATTTGCGACATGCATTGAAGGGTCAACCGCAGGCAGATGACGAGCCGATGGTTTGCACAAACATAGCTGCAAACGCACGATTGAGACCGCAGCGATGAGCGAGAAGAACCAGTTCCTTCCTCGTTCGTTTGTGCCTCCTCATGGTCACCCCCCTTGCTCCTGTCGCCAGGACGCCCGCTGGCGTCAAGGCGGCCAACTCTCCCGGCCTGTAACGCCGCGCTCGCAGCGGACGGTACTACACTTGCAAGAAGCTGGGCGGCATCCGCCGGGAGCGTGGCCTGGGTGGGCGTGTCAATGAATGTTATTGGATTGTCCCGAAGATTTGCTACGATCGTTCGTCGAGAAGGTTAGTCCGGCGAAGATCCAACTCGAAGTGGATTCCACCCCCATTACATGTTTTTGCTCTCTGCACATCCCAGCGTTGTCCGCTTTCTTTTCACCTTTTTGCTCCTCTCGCTTGCCGTGAAGCCGGTCGGCCAACTACGGGCAGTCACCATGGAGAGCAAGAATCTCAGCGTGTCCATCGACCCGTCCGGGGCCTATCAAGTCGTGGCGAAAGTTGCAAACTGGACCCTTGGCGGAAAGTTGCCGGGATCAGCCGACGGGATCGAAATGTCTGATGGCACCGACGCCGTGGGGAAGTATCAGCAAGCGACTTTTGCCTGGAAGGATAGAGATCGAGGGCTCACCGGTTTCATCCGGCTTTATCACGCGGACAACCTCGTTCTGTTTAGCGATACGATCACCCTGGCAAGCACCAAGTCGACCTCGCCTTTCCCGGATTTTACCAGTGTTCCTACCGGCTGGTTTCACTTCAGTTACCAAGACAAGAACTTCTCGCCGCCGCAGTTTCATCTCGGCACCACTTCTTCTCCGTGGCTCTTCTTCGATGCACAGGACCATGCGCTGATCATATCGGCCGCGTCGCATTTCACCATTGCCACGCTGACGGGCGACGGCAAAAACCAAGTGTCCAGCAGCTTCTCGCCGATGCTCAGCCAGTTGCCGGCCGGATTTACCGGGCAAACGCTGCTCGCGTTCGGGGAAGGGATCAATACGGCCTTCGACCTCTGGGGACGCGCCCTGACCGATCTCCAAGGCAAGAAACGACCCGCAAACGATGCCGACCCCATCTTGAAGTACTACGGCTATTGGACCGACAACGGGGGCCATTACTGGTACAACTATGACCTGACCAAAGGTTATCAGGCGACGATGCAGGAAATCATCGACTCGTACCGGGCGGAGAACATCCCGTTGCGCTACCTCCAATTGGATAGCTGGTGGTACCACAAAACCTTGACCCGCTACGATGGGAAGCCGGAACAACCCAAGAATTCCAAGTTGCCCGAAGGCGATTGGAACCGCTACGGAGGCACGGTCGATTACTCGGCGAGCGACGCGGTCTTCCCGAAAGGTCTGGCTGCTTTTCATCAAAGCGCGGGCCTGCCGTTCATCACGCACAACCGGTGGATCGATCCCACCAGTCCCTACCACCGGCGCTACAGGATTTCCGGCATCGCGGCGGTTGATCCCGGGTTCTGGAAGGAAGTCGCCGCCTATCTCAAGACGAGCGGGGTTATCGCCTACGAGCAGGATTGGCTGAGCGCAATCTTTCCCAACTCGCCCGAACTCAGCTCGACGCCGGACTTGGGCGACGCGTTTCTCGACGGGATGGCAAACGCCATGCGTGACCAGGGTCTCTCGGTCCAGTACTGCATGGCGCTGCCCCGGTGTTTCCTGCAAGGCAGCAAATACGGCAACCTGACCACGATCCGCACGTCCGACGACCGCTTCAGGCCGGCGAACTACCACGATTTCCTCTACACCTCGCGTTTTGCCAGCGCCCTCGGCATCTGGCCGTGGAGCGATGTCTTCATGAGCGGCGAAACCAATAATCTGCTCATCAGCAACCTGTCGGCCGGCCCGGTGGGAACCGGTGACGAGATCGGCAAGGAAAACCGGGCGAACATCCTCAAAAGCGTCCGCGCCGACGGCGTCATCATCAAGCCCGACACTGCCGTGGTGCCCGTGGACGCGGCGTACATCGCCGAGGCGGAGAAGCATGCGGTGCCGCTGGTGTCCACCGCTCTGACCGATCATGCGGGTCGCAAAACCGTCTATGCCCTCGTGATCAATCCGCCCAAGGCTCCAGAGTCGCCGTTTACGCTCAGCCCCGTTGAACTGAGAGCCCAGGGCCCCGTTTGTGTGTACGATTATTTCGCGGGGAGCGCCCGGTGGCTGGAGAAGGACCAAGCCTACGCCGGGCAGGTGGCTCCAGGAGGCGTCCGCTATTTGATCGTCGCATCGGTCGGGGCGAGCGGCATCGCGCTTCTGGGCGATTCCGACAAGTTCGTTTCCATGGGTCGGCAGCGGATTTCGTCGGTGGAGGAACAGCCCGGCCATTTGACGGCCAAGGCGCTGTTCACCCCGAGTGAAGAGGCGGTCACCCTGCATGGATACTGCCGCCAGAAACCCACGGCGACGGTGCGGCACGGGACAGCTGAACCGATCATCTACGATGCCGCCACCGGGCATTTCAGCGTGACGGTTCACCCTGATAAGACGGCGATAGTCAGCCAGGGAATCGATCCCGTGCGACAGATTGAGATAGTCTTCCAGCGCGAATAGCGAGTCAAAGGTGCGCTAAAGGATTGACAAGATAGCGTTTGGATCGTGCCGAGGCCGGTCGCAATGCGTTGCGTCTGGCGCTATCGGGTCCAGATCAGTGGTCGGCCACCTGGGCGAGAGGTCACAACTTCTCCCTTATTGGTTTCCTTTCACCTTTCATGGCCACCCTCCTTGCTCCTGTCGCCAAAGCGCCCACCTACGTCAAGGTGGCCAACTATCCTGGCCTGTACCGGCACGCTCGGTCGGGCCGCTACTACGCCTGTAAGAAGCTGGGCGGCATCAGGAGAGAACGTAGCCTGGGTACATGCGACCGCAAGATCGCCGAGCGGCGCATGAAGGAGTGGCTCGGCAGCTTACAGCGGTTTTCAAAACGCCTGAGTGCATGGCAAGCTGGCGACGGTGAGAACGTGTTCGGTGGAGGTGCGTGGGTTGGTGGTGGGAGCAGTGGTGGCGCGAGGCCGGACGTGGGCGCGGGCGGCTGAGACTTACGGGGTGTCGCCAGCCAGCGTGGGCCGCTTTGCGAGTGCGCTTCGCTCCGGGCAGACGAGCTTGGCGGCCCGTCCCAACGGTGGCGGGCGACCGAAAAAGCTGCGGCTGGCCGAGCCCGACCCGGGCCGGCGTGAGAGGGGTGAGCATCTGGTAAAAAGCGAGGGCCTCCACGTCAGCGAACCGACGCCGTGGCGGGCGGCGTGCGCCCTGGACTGGACACGGAAAAAAAGACGCTGAGCGCGGCCGGGCAGGATCCGCTCGAACGCGCGGCGTGGCGCTGGCAAGCCGCTCGGGCTGCGGCGTGCGCCCGACCCGGTCTTCGTGGACGAGAGCGGCGCCAACCGGGCGCAGTGCCCGCGCTTTGGCCATGGCCCCAAAGGAGCGCGCTGCCACGGCCAAACGCCGCGCAACCGGACGCGCCACCCCTCGGTCCCCGGCTGCTCCGAGCCCGGCGGGTCTGGCGGCCACCATGACCGTGGAAGGCAGCACGAACAAGGAGGGGGTCCTGACTTGCCTTGAAGAAGGCGACTTGCCCGGCGTGGCGGCCCGGCCAGACCGTGATCCTGGATAACTTGGCCGTGCACGAAAACGACGAGGTCCGCGCCCGGATCGAAGCCGCAGGCTGCCACCTGCTCTTTTTGCCTGCCTTACAGCCCGGACTTCAATCCCATCGAGAGCATGCCTTCGCCAGGCTCAAAGACTTCCCGCGCAAAGCCTGGGCGCGCACGCCGCAGACACTGGAAGCCGCCATCGCCGCAGGCTTGGCCACCGTCACCGCCCAAGACGCCTGCGGCTGGTTCAAACACTGCGAACTCCCGCTAGACACTCAGCCGTTTTGAAAACTGCTGTAAATTCTTACACCCCTGCCAGGGCTGCGGAGGCCAGATGCGCGGCGTGCCGCTACCGTTCGAGGAGTTGCGTAATTTACGGTGCACCCTTCTTCCCGCCCGCGTCCATGTGCAGCACGTCGGCGAGGAAGGCCCAGGTGTCGGCGTATTCCTCGATGAACTTCGCCGTCGGCCGGCCGCCACCGTGGCCGCTCTTGGTCTCGATGCGGATCAACGTCGGCACGTCCGCCGCCTGATCGGCCTGCAACGTCGCCGCGAACTTGAACGAATGCGCTGGCACCACGCGGTCGTCGTGGTCGCTCGTCGTCACCAGCGTCGCCGGATAACGCACGCCCGCCTTCAGATGGTGCAGCGGCGAATACGCGTACAGCGACTTGAACTGCTCCGCGTCGTCCGACGAACCGTAGTCCGACGCCCAGCCCCAGCCGATGGTGAACTTCTGAAACCGCAGCATGTCCATCACGCCGACGGCCGGCAGCGCCGCCGCGAAAAGGTCGGGCCGCTGCGTCATCACCGCGCCGACGAGCAGGCCGCCGTTGCTGCCGCCGCGCACGGCGAGTTTCGGCGTCGAGGTGTACTTGTTGGCGATGAGGTATTCGGCGGCGGCGATGAAGTCGTCGAACACGTTTTGCTTGCGTTCCTTCGTGCCGGCGAGATGCCATTCCTCGCCGTACTCGCCGCCGCCGCGCAGATTGGGCACGGCGAGGATGCCGCCCATTTCCATCCACACGAGATTCGCGGGGGAGAACGAAGGCGTCAGCGAGATGTCGAACCCGCCGTAGCCGTAGAGCACCGTCGGAGTGTTGCCGTCGCGGACCATTCCCTTCTTGTAGGAGATGACCATCGGCACGCGCGTGCCGTCCTTGCTCTTGTAGAACACTTGCTCGCTCGTGTACTGCGCCGGGTCGAACGCCACCTTCGGCGCGAACACGACCGACGCCGCGTTCGTCTTCACATCGTAGCGGTAGATCGTCGGCGGCGCGGTGTAGGTCGTGAACGAGAAAAAAGTTTCCTCTTCCTTTATCTTGCCACCGAAGCCCGCCGCCGTGCCGAGGCCCGGCAGAACCACCTCGTGCAGCAGCTTGCCGTCCGTGCCGAAGACCTTGACCTGCGCGTGCGCATCCTTCAGGTATCTCGCCACGAAACGCCCGCCCACGTACTCGACGCCTTGCAGCGTCTCGTCAGCCTGTGGGATGATCTCGCGCAGGCCGGGGTCTTTGAGTATGCTGGCGGTGTCGATGGACACCAGCCGTCCGCGCGCGGCATCGCGGTCCGTGGCGAAATAAAACACGGGCCCGTCGTTGCCGACGAAAGCGTAGTGCGCGTCGGCGTCGCGCAGTAGCTCCACCATCGGCGCGGCGCGGAGGGCGTCCTCGTTGAGCGAACGGTAGAAGAACCGGTTCTTCGGGTCGGTGCCATGCGTGACATCGACCACCAGATACTTGCCGTCGTCCGTGACATCCCCGCCGAAACCCCATTCCTTCTGGTCCTTGCGTTCGTAGACCAGCGTGTCCTTGTCCTGCGCGGTACCGATGGCGTGGTAATATAGTTTCTGATAATAGTTGACCGCCTGGAGCTGCGTTTTCTCGTCGGGCGCGTCGTAGCGGCTGTAGAAGAAACCCTTGTTGTCCTTCGTCCACGACGCGCCGGAAAACTTCGACCACTTGAGTACGTCGGACAGGTCCTTGCCGGTGGCGACTTCCCTGACGTGCCACTCGATCCAGTCCGAGCCGGACGTATTGAGCCCGTAGGCCAGGTAACGCCCGTCCTCGCTGATGTGATAACTGCTCAGCGAAACGGTGCCGTCGGCAGAGAGTTTGTTCGGGTCGAGGAGTTCGGTCGGCGCGGAGGTGAGATCGGGCGCGGTGTAGATGACGCTCTGGTTTTGGAGGCCCGTGTTTTTCGTGTAGAAATACCGGCCGCCTTCCTTGAAGGGCACGCCGTATTTCTCGTAGTCCCACAAACGGGTCAGCCGCTCCTTGATCCCGTCGCGAGCCGGCAGGTGGCGCAGGTATTCGAACGTCACCTTGTTCTGCGCCTCGACCCACGCCTGGGTCTGCGGGGAATTGGCGTCCTCCAGCCAGCGGTACGGGTCGGGGACCTTCGTGCCGTGGTAATCATCGACCTGATCGACCTTGGCCGTTTCCGGGTAATGGAAGCGTTTGTCGGCCTGCGCCGGGGCGGGGGTGGACATGCTCAGGGAAAAAGCGGCGAGCGCGACGGCGAACCGGCTGGGAGAGGATCTGATGGACATGATGAGAGGGACAATCGTCGAGTGAAACATCGCGCGGACGATGGTCCTTGGCCAATTGCTTTTGCCGCCCTCACTCGCGCGGCGGTCGCGCGGCCAATGCGAAACATACCCCGGCGGCGACGCCCCCCGCCAGCGCGACTTCGACCGCGACGGCGCGCGGTTCGCCGAGCCGTTCGGACAATTGGCTCAACATCAACCCGACCCGGCCGACGTTTTTTTCCATCGCCAGTTGGTACGCCCGGGATTGTTCCTGCGCGCGGAGGATTTCGTCGCCGGGATCGGCGTCCGCACGGACGGCGCGCCAATAGAGAAGACCGCCCGCGCCGACGCCGGCCAGCAGAAGGATGACGCCGAGGATTTGCAGCCGCACCGCGCGTCGAGGGATCGTCACGGCCTCGCCGCGTAGAACGCGTAGAGCGCGGTGTAATCGATCCGCCGTTCCTGCCCCACCCTGGACGCGTCGGCGGTTTCCTCGGGAGCCTTGCCGCCGGTGGTGGCGACGCGCTGGACCCAACGCGCCTTGCTCAAACTCCCTGCGGCGGAGTTTTCGGCCGCTTCCAGCAACAGCCACGGGATGCCCTTGCCGTCGGGCGCGTCGGCCTCGGTCTTCAGCTTGCCGACGACCTTGCCGCCGTCCGCCAATTCCCACGTCGGCCCGGCGTAGTGACGGCCGACCTTGATGTCCTGATCGTCGAAAAGTCCGGCCTCGGGAGCTTTGAACATCCACTCGTATTTGCCCGGTTCGCCGGCCACGGCGCGGCACTCGTAGATTTGCACACCTTTCGCCCTGAGCACGAAGAGTAATTTTTGGTCCTCGGGGGCCGCGAGCGCGGGCGGGACCGAGGGCAGCATGGGCTTGGCCCGGAGCGCGGCCGGCAACAGGGCCGTCAGGCAAAGGAGGAGCAGAACGCAACGGAGGGTTTTGGCGTGCATGGGTCTGAGCTTATCACATCCCGCCCGCAAACAACGCCACGCACCCGTCGCCGTCCGCGCCGGAGATCGTGCCCCGCGCCATCGTCGGCGTGTTGAAGACCATCACCGGGCGGCCGTGCCGGTCGACGCCGATGATCCCGCCGAAGCCGCCGCGCGCGGTCAATTTCTCACGGGCCGCCGCTTCCGCCGCCTCCGCGAGCGATTTGCCGCCGTGTTCCACGCGCGCGGCGATGTCGTGCGCCAGCACCGCGCGCAAAAAAAACTCGCCCTCGCCCGTGCACGAGAGCGCGCCGACGGCGTTGTCCGCGTACGTGCCCGCGCCGATGATCGGCGTGTCGCCCACTCGGCCGGCCAGCCGGACGTGCGTGCCGCCGGTGCTGGTCGCCGCCGCGACGTTGCCGGCCGCGTCGAGCGCCACCGCGCCGACCGTGCCCGACGGACGCGCGTTGGCACCATGACCCTGCGCAGGGTCATGGTGCGCGGACGGCGCGAAATAATCGTCGTCCACGAACTCCAGCCCCGCTTCGCGCGCGAAGCGTTCGGCCCCCTCGGCGACCAGGAGGACGTGCGGGGTGCGTTCCATGACGGCGCGGGCCAGCCGGATCGTGTTCTTGAGGCGGTGGACGTGCGCCGCCGCGCCCGCCGCGCCGGTGCGTCCGTCCATGATCGCGGCGTCCAGGTCGAACCCGCCGTCCGCGTTCCGATAGGCTCCTTTTCCCGCGTCGAACTGCCCGCAATCCTCCAGCGCGCACACGGCGGCGGTGACAGCATCCACACTCGGGCCGCCGCGCCGCAAAACGTCGTGCCCCGCGCGCAACGCCGCCCGGAGCGCATCGCCCATCGCGCGTTGTTGGTCGGGGGGAAAAGCGTCGGGCCCGCGCGTGTCGGCCCCGCCGTGGATGACGAGAGAAATATTCACCGCCCGGACAGTGGCCGACGCGGTTTACTTTGTCCAACGCGGGCGCTCGCCGCCAAGAATTGAAAACCTCGAGAAAACCTCGACCCGCCGATCGATCAACGAACCAGCCGGCGGCGCGCCACGACCGCCATTGCCGCCACGCCGACGCCGAGCATCCCCCAGGTCGAGGGTTCGGGCACGGCGTAGTTGATGGTCGCGTAGAACGCCGCGCCGCTGGGACCGCCGGTCGTATTGGCGTCCGCGAGCAGCAGCGTGTTGATTCCCGGCTGGAAGTACGCCGCGTTCGTCGTGGAAAAGCCGACGTTGCCGAACTGGGTCAGCACCGCAGGATCACCGCTGGAGAGCGAAGGCGTGATGGGATTCCCATTAATGAACACCCGACCCGCGTTGTCCACATTGCCTGTGCCGGTGAGCGAAATTCCGCTGAAGCCCGCCGGCAACGTGAACGTGATCCGAAAAAAGCCGTTCTGCTCGGGCGTGGGCGTGATGTTGATGACATGGGTGCCGGACGGCGAGTTCGGCGGCACGTCCGTGAATGTGCCGAAGCCGCCGACGGCCGCCAGCCCGAACGTCAGGCCCGAGGTGTTGCCCGCGTCGAGCAGTGCCAGTTGCGCGGGAGTGGTCGTGCCCTGCCCCAACGGGGCGCAGAGCGTCGTGCCGTCGCTGGTCAGCGTGATGGTAGCCGCCCGCGCCACGCCGAGCACGCCGCCGATGGCGAGCCAGAACGAGCCGCAGCCGATGAGGGTCTTGCGCCAAAAGGTCTTCGTTTTCATATTGTTGGACGCCATTAAAGAGCCCCGGGCGGCAAGCTGTCATTACTCCGAACGCAGTAGTCCCCGGCGCGAAACACCGATTGCCGGCCGCCCGGAGCGTGTTTACTCTCAGGCATTAGCGGTTTGTCATGATACGTTTACGACACGCAGAGTTGCACCGGCTCGCGGCCGCGGCGGGAGAACTGGCGCAGAAGCCGGAGGCGGAAGTGTCACCGTCGAATTTTCTGCTGCGCGCGGTGGCCCAACTCGTCCCGCTGGACCGCGTCAGCTACAACGAGGTGGACCGCATCGGCGGCCGACTGGTCACGGCGCACTCGTTCAACGAGGCCCCGAATCCGTCGCTCATCGAGGGGATGAACCGATTCATCCACGAGCACCCGGGGTTCGCGCGGGCCGATCCGCTCGACCCCTGGCCCGCGCCGACGATGCTGAGCGATCATCTCAGCCAGCGGCAGTTCCGGCGGTTGGGCCTGTACCACGAACACTTCCGGCTCTACGGCATCCACTATCAACTGGGGGTGAATTTCGTGGTCAGCCCGGCGCGGCGCATCTCCTTCGGGTTGAACCGGGCGACGCGCGATTTCAGCGAGGAAGACCGCCGGCTGCTCGGGCTGCTGCGCGAGCCGCTGGCGGCGGCCTGGCGGCGGGCGCGGGAGGACGCGGAAATCGCCACGGCGCTGTCGTTGCGCGACGCCGCCCTGGACGGCGTCGGTGCGGTGATGCTGCTGAATCAAAACGGAGAGACGATCTATTGCAACGAACCGGCGAACCGACTGCTGGTGCGCTACGACGTCCATGCGTTGCTGTTGGCGCGGGTGCGCCAGCAACTGTTGGCCGGAGGGGACGGCGGAACCTGGCTCATCCGGGAACGGAGCGACGGCCGTTTGCTGGCGGCCCTCACCCGCGCACCGCGCGCCGGGGGATGGCACCTGCTGCGGTTGAAGGAACAACCAATCGCCCATTCGGCGCGTCCCCTGCAAGCCCTGGGCCTGGCCAGACGGGAAGCGGAAACCCTCTTCTGGCTGGCGCGCGGCAAGCGCAACGCGGAAATCGCCACGATCTGCGGGATGCACCCGACCACCGTGAGCACGCATCTGCGGGCGGTGTTCGCCAAGCTGGGCGTGGAAACGCGCACGGCCGCCGCCGCCATGGCCTGGGAAACGCTGGCGCAGGCGGCGGGCGGAGCGGATTGAGTTCACGTCCCGCTTTTCAGCAGGCAGTCCAGCAACTCGTCGAGCGCCACGATGGCGATGCTCGACGCCGAATCGCTCATCGCATAAGGCATCACCAGCTTGCCCGCGTGGACCAGCGCGCCGCAGGTGTAGACGACGTTGGGCACATAGCCCTCACGCTCGTTTTGATTCGGCGAAAGCAACGGCTCGGCCAGCCGGCCGATGACCTTGCCCGGATCATCGCGGTCGAGCAGGATCGCGCCGATGCAATACTTCCTCATCGCGCCCACGCCGTGCGTGAGCAGCAGCCAACCCGCTTCGGTCTCGATGGGCGAGCCGCAGTTGCCCAACTGCATGAACTCCCACGGGTACGTCGGGCGCAGCAGCGGCTGCATGTCCTCCCAGAAATGCACGTTGTCCGAGGACATGATAAACAAATTCTCACCGTCCTGGCGCGAGATCATCGCGTAGCGCCCGTCGATCTTGCGCGGAAAGAGTGCCATGCCCTTGTTCTGCACGGCGCGGCCGTTGAGCGTGTTGACCTTGAAGTTGAGGAAATCCTTCGTTTCCAGAATCTGCGGCAGGATCACCTTGCCGTTGTAGGCCGTGTAGGTCGCGTAGTACGTTTTCTCGCCGTCGTCGTCGGTGAATTGCACGAAGCGCGCGTCCTCGATGCCGTTGCTCTCGTTGTCGCTGACGGGGAAAATGATGCGCTCGCTCAACGGCACCTTCGGGTTGAAGGCGACCTCGTAGTTGCTCCGGGCGAGCCAATGGATGCACTCCAGGGCGCGGGTTTCCTCGTGGGTCGGGCGTTGGCTGGCGCGGCGGCGGCGGGTGGCGATGGATTTGCCGAGTTGCTGCAAGGTGAAATCGTCGGGCAGCGGGTCGAGGATCTCGTCGGTGACGCCGTTGCGGAAGCCCATCTCGTCGAGCTTGCGGCGGAAGAGTGGCTTCTCGAAGTTCGGGTCCGAGAGCACCTCGGGGGCGTTGACGAAACGGTTGGTCGGCTCGACCGAAATCGCGTTGTCCGCGCCGAATACGCCCTCGCGGAATTCGATGGAGGAGATGTGCCCCTCGCCCGTCGCGCGCAGGCTCATGACGAACCGCAGCGCCCCCGGCGGCAGGTTGCGCTGGTCGGGATGCGGGACGATGGAGGGGTTGAAGAGCGCGGCGCATTCGAGCGCGTATTCGCTGGTGAAATACGAGCCGATGAGCAGGCGGCGTTCGCGGTCGGGCGCACGGTCGGTCAGGCCGAGCGGGGCGACTTTTTTGTAATGGGTCTCGAAGAGGTTCTCCGTGCCGGTGTGCCGGCCGCCGAATTCCTCCATGACCGCGTGCAGCCGCTCGGTGACTTCCTGGCTGGAAAGCGACAGGACGCGGCCGATGACCTTGGTCACGCGCTGGTCGTTGCCGGGCAGGAAGGGCCGCAGGAGCACGCGCGTGCTGTCGGGCAAAAATTTGATGCCGGTGCGTTCGACGGTGGGTGTCATCAGGAGCGTTGGAAATGGAAAACGGGAGACCGGCGCGGGGTGGTTCGACCGCGCGTGAAGACAACCCGGCCGGCCCGCGCGGGCAAGCGTTTATTTGATTGGTGGCGCAGTTTGATCTGGGAGCCCCGGCAGGGGCGGAAGATTTTAGCCCACGGCGCGAGCCGTGGG
>CALMVM010000617.1:0-10070 GCA_937873255.1 uncultured Verrucomicrobiota bacterium
GTTCCCTGATTTTTCCGATTGGTTCGGGGAGGGGAAATTGCTATCCAGCGAATTCACGGAACGGCTCGGAGAGCCGTCAGGCCCCTGGTTGGAAGGCGCTTCGATCCAATAACGTTTCCGCTCGAACGGATAAGTCGGCAGGGCGACCCGGCGACGGGTTTCTCCGGTGTGCAGCGCGTTCCAATCGGCGGCAACGCCTTCCGACCACAAACGGCCGAGCGTCGTCAGCGTCGTTTCCACGCTGTCGTGGTTTTCCTGCAAGGAAGACAAGATCGTCTTCCCCGACGCCGCCGGATGCTGACGCGCGAGCGGTGCAAGCATCTGCCCAGGTCCGACTTCCAACAGAAGATAGTTTGTCTCGTCGCGCAGCAGTTCACCGATGCCATCCGCGAAACGTACCGGCTCGCGCAGGTGTCTCGCCCAATAGAGTGGATCGGTCGCCTCGGCATCGGTGATCCAATGACCGGTGACGTTCGAGACGAATGGAATCGTCGGCGCGTGGAGCGGCGCGCCGCGCACGAGAGACGCGAAAGGCTCGACCACCGGCGCGACCATCGCCGAATGGAAAGCGTGCGAGGTCTTCAGCCGCCGCGCGGCGACCCTGCGGGCGTCGAGTTGTTTTTCAAACGCGGAGATCGCGGCGTCGGGACCGGAAACCACGCACAGGTTCGGCGAATTGACGGCGGCGATTTCGAGTCCGGCGTCTGCCAGCAGCGGCAGGAGTTCGGTTTCCGGCAAACGCACGGCGAGCATCGCGCCGGTGGGTTGAGCCTGCACGAGACGGGCGCGTTCGGCGACGAGGCGGAGGGCGTCTTCGAGCGTGAAAACGCCCGCCAGACACGCCGCGATGTACTCGCCGACGCTGTGCCCGAGCATCGCCGCCGGCAATACACCCCACGACATCCACAACCGCGCCAGCGCGTAGCCGAAAGCGAACAGCGCCGGCTGCGTGAACTCGGTCTGGTCGAGGCGCGCTTCATGACCCTGCGTTGGGTAAACCACCTCGCGCAGGTCGAACCACGGACGCAGGATTGCCGCGCAATGGTCGATCTCCGCGCGGAAGACGGGTTCGCCCCGGTACAACTCCACGCCCATGTTCACCGCCTGCGATCCCTGGCCGGGAAACAGGAACGCCACCGGTGCAGCCTCGCGTGCTTCGTGGCGGGTAAACACGCGGCGCGCATTGCGTCCGGCAAGCGCGGCGGCGGCGTCTTCCAAGTCGCGCGCGACGACGATCCGTCGGTGCGGCCACGCACGCCGGCCGACCTGCAAGGTCCATGCGGCGTCGGCCGCGTCGAGGATCGGCTTGGCGCGGAAACGACGCACGAGATTGTCGGTCGCCGCGTCGAGGGCGGTGTCGGTTTTTGCCGACAGGACGAACAGCTTGGGTTCGCGCGCGGACGGCGCGGACGGCGCGGCGGCAGGGGGTTCTTCGAGAACGGCGTGGGCGTTCGTCCCGCCGACGCCGAAGTTGCTGACGCCCGCGCGGCGTGGCGTGTCGCCCGCCGGCCAAGGGAGCAGGCGCGTGTTGACGTAGAACGGGCTTTTGGCGAGGTCCAACTTCGGGTTGGGCGCGGAGAAGTGCAGACTCGGCGGGATGACGGCGTGTTCGAGCGCGAGCGCCGTCTTGATGAGCGCGGCGACGCCGGAAGCCGTTTCGAGATGACCCACGTTTGTCTTGAGCGAACCGAGCGCGCAAAATTGGTTCCCGGTCGCACCGCCCGCGCGGAATGCCCGTGTAAGACCAGCGAGTTCGATGGGATCACCGAGCGGGGTCGCGGTGCCGTGCGCCTCGACGTACGAAATTGTCTCCGGCGGCACGTCGGCGAGCGCCTGCGCCATCTGGATGACCTCCGCCTGCCCGCCGACGCTCGGCGCGGTGTAGGAAACCTTGCCCGCGCCGTCGTTGTTGACCGCCGCGCCTTTGATGACGGCGATGACGTGGTCTCCGTCCGCCTGCGCGTCGGACAGGCGCTTGAGCACCACGACGCCCGCACCGCTGCTGAAGACCGTCCCGGCCGCCGACGCGTCGAACGTGCGCGTATGTCCGTCGGCCGACGCCATGCCGCCTTCCTGATAGGCGTAGGCGCGGCGTTGCGGAAACGAGATCGACACCCCGCCGGCCAACGCCATGTCGGCCTGGTAACCCAAAAGTGCATTGCACGCCTGCGCGACGGCGACGAGCGAGGTCGAGCAGGCCGTTTGCACGGTCATGCTCGGGCCGCGCAGGTTGAGCTTGTAGGAAACGCGCGTGGCGAGGAAATCCTTCTCGTTGCCGAGGAAATCCGCCGGGCCGCTCTGTTGGTAATCACCGACCAGACGCGCGATGAAGTCGCGGTCCGCGCACAAGTTGTAGAGCAGGTAGGAGTTCAGGCTCGCGCCGGCCCACACGCCGATCAGGCCGGGATACTTTCCCGGGTCGTAACCGGCGTGTTCGAGAGCTTCCCAGGCGCATTCGAGGAACACGCGTTGCTGCGGGTCCATCTGCTCGGCGTCGCGGGCGTGGACGTTGAAAAACGCCGTGTCGAACCCATCCGAGCCATCGAGCACGCCACGCGCGCGAACCTCGCGCTGGCCATCGGCGGCCGGGGCGTGGAGTTCGAGTTCGGCGTCGGTGAATCGCGTGATCGACTCGACGCCGTTTTTGAGGTTTTCCCAAAAGGCGGACACGTCGCCCGCGCCGGGGAACCGACCGGACATACCGATGATCGCGATGCTTTCCATGGCGGAAGAAATTCCTTTAACGAGCTGCCAGTCGCGCGCGGGCGGCGTGGGCGGCGGCCTGTTGCTGGCGGCGGGCGCGTTCCTGGATCGAGTGACCCGTATCAGGGTGAGCGGGAGACTCGGCCTGCGGGTTCAGGTAACGGGCGAGCGCGGCGATGGTGGGATACTCGAAAAGCGCCGTGACGGGGAATTCGTGCTGGAGCGCCTGCGCGAGTTTGGTGTGGACCTTGACGGCGTGGATCGAGTTGCCGCCGGCCTCGAAGAAGTTGTCGCGCACGCCGGGGTTTTTGATGGCGAGGGTTTCCTCCCACAGACGGGCGATGATTTTTTCCAGCGGCGTCGTGGGCGGGGCGGAGGCGGACCTTGCCTCGGTGCGCGTGGCTTCGTAACGCGGCAGGGCGCGGCGGTCCACCTTGCCGCTCGGGGTTAAAGGCAGCGCGGTGAGCGTGGCGAAATGGGTCGGCACCAGATAATCGGGCATCCGGTCGAGCAACCAGCGGCGCAAGTCGGCGGCGGCCGGAACAGGGACGCCCGCGCGCGGCACGATGTAGCCGACGAGTTCTTGGCCCCCGCCGCCGGACGGGTCGGAGGCCACGCCGATGGCGGTTTCCTTGACGGCGGGGTGTCGGGAAAGGATGGCCTCGATCTCGCCGGGTTCGACGCGGAAGCCGCGGATTTTTACCTGGTCGTCGGCGCGGCCGAGGAACTGAAGCACGCCATCAGGTCCGCGTTGCACGAGATCGCCCGTCCGGTAGAAGCGACCCTCCGAGGTCTCGACGAATCGGGCGGCGGTGAGTTCGGGATTGTGCAGATATCCACGGGCGAGGCACGCGCCTCCGAGGGACAGCGCGCCGGGCGTACCATCCGGGACGGGTTGTCCGTCATCGTCGAGCAACCGGATTTCAACGTTGTCGATGGGCTGGCCGATGGGCGGAAGGGCAGGCCATTGGTCGGGCGGACCGGTCAGGACGTGCGCGGTGGCGACGTGCGTTTCGGTCGGGCCGTAATGGTTGTGCAAGGCGCAGCCGGGCAGGCCCGTGAAAAACCGCGTGACCGCCGGCGTGATCCGCAACGCCTCGCCCGCCACGATGACCTCGCGCAAGCTCGTCGGCACGAAATCGCTGTTCACGACCTGTTCGGCCAATTGGTAGAGCATGACCGGGGGCAGGAACACGCGCTGGATGTCCTCTTCCGCCAGGAAACGCAGCAATCCGCGCGGGTCGCGGCGCAGTTCGTCGGAAACAACCGCCAGCGTGCCGCCCGTGCCGAGGGTGGAGAAAATCTCCTGGAACGAAACGTCGAAGCTCAGCGGAGCGAATTGCAGCACGCGCGCGCCGACCGCCGGCGGCAGCGTGCGCGCCTGCCAGCGCAGGAGATTGAGCATCGGACCGTGCTCCATGGCGACCCCTTTCGGCTGGCCGGTCGAGCCGGACGTGTAGATGACGTACGCCAGCCGGCCGGCGCCGTCCGTGCCGGGATCGGGCAGAAGGTCGTCTGCGGTGGGATCGTCGGAGGTCTGGAATCTCGGGAGCGAAACGAGCGTCACGCCCGCCGGGAGGGGTCGCGTCCACACGGCAGGATCGGACACGAGCACGGGGGCACGGGAATTTTCCAGCATGAACGCGAGGCGTTCCGCCGGGTATTCGGGCGCCAGCGGGAGGTACGCACCACCCGCTTTCAGCACGCCCAGGACCGCCGTGATTGCCTCCACCGAACGCCCCAGGCACACGCCCACCGGCACCTCCGGCCCCACGCCGAGCGCGCGCAGGCGGCGGGCGAGGGCATCGGAGTGGCGGTCAAGCGCGCAGTAGGTCAGGCCGTGCTCACCCTGGGTCACAGCGCAAACATCCGGGGTGCGCGCCGCCTGCGCCTCAAAGAGCCGGTGGACTCCCGTGGCGACAGCGGGGTCCAGCCCGGCGGCGGAAGTCTGGAAAAAGGGACGGCTGTTCACTGCCTCGGAATGTTTCTACCCTGTGATCTACAGAGTAGAAAGCCATTTCCGTGCCCCCCTTGGCAGAAAGGATGAAGGACGAAGGCAGAGCGAAAATCTGGCCTCCGGTCTTTTGGTTCTGCCTTCATCCTTCATCCTTTCTGCCTGCATATGCCTGCACTGCCGCCGCGTAGACCTCGCGCAACGCCACCCCGGCCCGGTCGGCCGCCTCGCGGCAACTCTCGTATTCCGGCGCGATTTGCAAAAGTTCGCCGTCCGCGTCGGACCCGAGCTTGACCTGGACTTCACCGTACGCCGTTTGCACCACCTCGAACCTACGCGCCAGCTTCAGCCGGCGCTTCTCACTCAAACGCAGCCCGAACGCCGTGGTTTCGCGGAAGATCACGTCCGCCATCCGCTCGACCGCCGCCGGTTCGCACAACACCGTCAGGAGCACGCCGGGGCGGTTCTTTTTCATCTGCGCGGGCGTGAAAAACGCGTCCAGCGCACCGGCCGCCAACAGCCGTTCGAGCGTCGCGCCGACGATCTCGGGGGACAGATCGTCGATGTTCGTCTCGATCTGCGTGACCGTGTCCGTCAGGTAACGGCCGGCCGTCGGCGCGGGGTCCATCGGGAAACAGGAGAAATCGCTAATCCTCGACGAGTTCGCCCAGCACGGCGCGCAGGACGTTCGGGCGGCTGGGAATGTCGCGGCTGCCGAGGCCGTAACCGATTTTTTCTACCGTCATGCGTGGCATCGGGCCGAAACCGGCCGCAAACTCCGCCGCGATGGCCGCGCCCGTCGGCGTGATGAACTCGAACGGCTCGTCGATCTGACCGACGGGAATGCCTTGAAGGATTTCCAAGGTCGCCGGGGCCGGGATCGGGAACCGGCCGTGCGCGCAATCGATCCAGCCGCGTCCGTCGGCGAGCGGACCGCAAAAAATCTTTTGGACGCCGAGTTCCTCGATGCCCGCGCACGCCAGGACGATGTCCGCGATGGAATCCAACGCGCCGACCTCGTGGAAGCCGATGGACTCGACGGTCGCGCCGTGAATCTTCGCCTCGGCGACGGCGACACGGTGAAAAATGCTCAGCGCGTGCTTCTTGACGAAATCCGACAGGTCGCTCGATTCGATCAGCGCACGGATTTCCGCGTACGAACGACCGTGCTCGTGCTCGTGTTCGTCGTGTCCGTGGTCATGCTCGTGCCCGTGGTCGTGGGCGTGATGTTCGTGCCCATGGTCGTGGGCATGGTGCCCGTGGTCGTGCTGGTGATGCTCATGCTCGTGCTCGTGGGAATGCCCATGATCGTGGTCGTGGCCGCAGCAGTCGTGCCCGTGCTCGTGTTCGTGAGCATGCTCGTGCGCCCCCTCCGTTTCATGCGCGTGCGCGTGAACCTGCCCGTGTTCATCCGGTTCCTCATCCTGGTCGTGCGTATGGGTCGCCCCGGCGTGGATGCCGAACTTCACCCCCTCGACGCCCTGTTTCTTGCGCCGCTCGAAGTGCATGTGGAAATCGCCGATTTCAAGCTTGGACAACTCCCACTCGAACGACGACGGCTTGACGCCGAGGTCGCACAGCGCCCCGACGGTCATGTCGCCGCTGATGCCGGAAAAACAATCGAGGAAAAGGACTCGCATAAAGGATCAAAGAAACTGCACGCCCGCGAAAATACAAACGCCAATGCGCGGTCCGGCCGCCGCGCGCTACGGCAGGACGATCTTAATGGTTGGGCCGTACTCGAAGCTGCCGGCGCTGCGTTGGTTGATGGGCCGCGCCGCGCCCGTGTCGTCCTTGGTTTGACCGTGCACCTCATTCTCGATCTTGAGGGGCAGGTGGTCCGCATCGGAGATCCACAGCTTGCTCTTAACTGCCATTCCTTCGGTCTCGATGGTGCAGGCAATCATGGTCGTCGGCAGGTCACGGAAGGTTTTGCGCTCCACGACGTGCGCTTCCTTGATGGGGTCGAGCAACCCCGCCATGCTGAATTTCTCCCGCGAGGATTTCAGGAGTTGCACCATCTTGGCGTCGCCGTCCGAGACGGTGCCGTCCTGTTGGCGGACGCGGGTGTTCGTGCCATCGGTGAAACATTGGAGTTCCGGCAGGACCAGGCGGAACAAGTCGGGTTGGACGAATTCCGCAACGACCGTCTGAGCCTTGTTGGTGTCGAGGTTCGTGATGACGGTGGTCCGACGCCAGGCTTTGGCTTTGGCGAGCGCGGCCTGCGCGGCGCGGAGTTCTTGGACGGCGGCATCGTCGGCGCGGACAGCGGTGAACGCCAGACAGGCGGCGACGACGGCGAGCAGCGGGGAAGAAATCGGTTTCATGGCGTGCGTCGAGGGTGTGGTATCTGGCAGTGGAAGACAAGCCGGGAACGTCGCACGAGGGCCAGCTTGCACACGCAGGCCGCGTTTTCGCGTTCCGTCCGGCCCGGTCCGGGGTTATGCTTGACGCCCAATGCCGTTCCCGCGCACGACCAACGCTTTCCGCCTCGCGGTGCTCGCCGTCGTGATTTTTTGCGCGGACACCACCCGCGCGCAAGAGGAAACCGTCACGCGCCAACAGGCCCTCGACACCGCCGTCGCCTACCAGTTGTTCGTCTGGACGCCCACCGCGCAAAACGCCTTCCATGGGCGCGACGCCGCCGGCATCCGGGTGGACACGCCCGACCACGGGTTCCTGCGGGCCGGCACACGGCCGGGTTGGTGGGTGCCGGGCGAACGCAACGTCGGGGTGCCGTACATGTGGGGCGGGTTCAGTTCCTTGCAGGAATTCACCGACGGTCTGCGCACGGGCAAATACGCCGGCGACGTGTATTCGGCCGAGAAACGCCGCCTGCTCGAAGCGGCCGTCAGCCGGCAGGCGGTGGGGATCGATTGTTCCGGTCTGGTCTCGCGCTGCTGGCGGCTGCCCCGCGCTTATTCCACGCGGACGCTGCCGTCGGTCTGCATTGCCCTCGCGTCTTACGACGACCTGAAACCCGCCGACATTCTCAACACCGACAACAACCACGCCCTACTTTTCAAGTGCTGGAAGGACGCGGCGCACGAACGGCTCTACGCGTTCGAGGCCGGTTCGCCGCCGACATGGAAGGTGTTGCTCAACGACATTCCTGTCTCGCTGCTGCGGGGCAAGGGATACCGGCCGTATCGCTACCGGCACATCGTGGATTGACGGGGGAACGCCTTCAGTTGGTCGGCATCGTGATCTTGATCGACGGATCGTATTCGTAGACGGCAACCGAGTGTTTATGCACCCGGCGTCCGGCCCTCGCCCCGAATTTGACCTCTCCGTTGACCTCGCCCTCGGCCTTGAGCGGACGCTGGCTGTCGTCGGCGATCCAGACCTTGCCCGACGCGTGCATCCCCATCACCAGCGCGTCGAACACGTAGACCGACGCCGGCGAGCCGCCGACGGATTCGCGCCCGGTGAGCCGGACATTGCCGGCCATCTGCAAGATCAGGTCCAGCGACGACGCCTGCCGCGCCATGGCCACCAGCGCGCCGACGCTCGCCGGAGCCTGCGCGAATTTTCCCGACGACCCGTCGCGCGACAACGTGCGCCTGCCGTCGGAAAACACCTCGACCATCCCCCCGCCCTCCCACGCGGTGATGTGCAGTCGGTCGGGGTTGACCACCTCCATGCGCACGTCGATGCCTTGCGCGGCGCCGGGGTCGGCGTCGGTGATCCTCACGCGGTAGGCCGGGACGGCCTTGAGAGCTTCCGCGCTGCGGCGGAGGGCTTCCCGACCGTCATCCTGCGCGGACGCAACCGTGCCGAGGCTCAGCAAAAAGGCGAGACACGGAAGGAGGTGGAGTTTCATCAATTAAACAACGGCCCGATGGCCGGTCCGCCCTTTTCGTCCCAACCGCGCGGACGCGTCGTCTTGAGCCAATCGACCGCCCGGTGGCTGATGAGCGTGCCGAGTTGCTTGGGTGTTTGCACGGTCAGGTCGCTCAACTCGATGATCTGCTCGTCGGGTTGGCTGCCACCCTTGCCCAGGCCGCCGCGTTTGCCGGGCTTGAAGGGCTTGTATTTGATGTAAACCCGCTCGGCCTGTTCGGCGGTCAGAAGATGAATTTTCGCCTTGGGCGGCACGCACTGGTATTCCTTGTTGAGGATCGCCCCGCCGAACGTGAACCGCTTCACATACGTCGCCGACGGCGTCGAGTACACGAGCGTGTACGCCGTTTCGCGCCCGAACAACTCGAAGAGGTGCAGGTCGCGGTCCACGAAGAGTTTTTCCGGCGGCGGGATCACCTTGTAACGCCCGTCGGCGGAGACGGTCAGCACGCGGTCGAGTTCGGACGCGCGGAACGCCGCCTCGATCCCCTCGCCCTTCACGCCGAAGCCGAGATAGCCCTTCACCGGGTCGTACGCGATGGCGAGGTTGCGCACCGCCACCTGCCGGGCGTCGGCGTCCTCGAAGGTCGCCGTCTTGGTCAGGCGCGGGTATTGTTTGCCGTAGGTCTTGAGCAGGTTTTTGAGGTAGCCGATGGCGTGGCGGGTCAGGCCCTTGAGGTTGCGTTCCGTCTCGTCCAACTCGCGCAGGAGGTCGTCGATGTCGCGGCGGTTTTGCGCGATGTCGAACGCCGAGATGCGCTTGATGCGCAAGGCCAGGAGCATTTCCACGTCCTCGGCTGTCACGTCGCGGCGGAACTGCTCGCGGAATTTATTGACCCCGTCGAGCACCGCCTTTTGCACGGCCTCATAGGTCGCGCATCGTTCAATCGCCTTGTAGAGACGGTTTTCGATGAAGATCTGCGCGAGGGTCTTCTGGTGGATGCCTTCGGAGAGTTCGGTGCGGCGCAGTTCGAGTTCCTGCTTGAGCAGGGACAGGAGCTGGACCGTGTTGGCGCGCAGGACTTCGTCCACGTCCATCTCCACGGGACGGTCGCCCTTGATGATAACCGGACGCGTCGAGATCGATTGCTCGCACTCGGTGAAAAGATACAGCGCGGCAATCGTCTTCTTCGCATCCTCACCGGGGGCCAGCTTGATCTCGATCTCGACCGTCTCGGCCGTGAAATCGTCGATGCTCTTGATGCGGATTTTCTTCTTGCGCGCCGCTTCCTCGATGGAAGCGATGAGCGAGTCCGTCGTCGTGCCAGCGGGCAGTTCGCGGATGACAAGCACGCCGGGAACGTGTGGCTTCGGCTCGATGACCGCGCGCACCTTGATCTTGCCGGCACCCTTCAGATATCCGCTGGCGTCCATGATGCCGCCCTGCGGGAAATCCGGCAGCACCTCGAACGGTTTCCCCTGCAGGATGGCGATCTGCGCCTCGATCAACTCGCAGAAATTATGCGGCAGCACGCGCGTGCTCAGCCCCACCGCGATGCCGTCCGCGCCGAGCATGAGCAGCAGCGGCAGCTTGGCGTCGGCCTGGAGACCGCCCCACAGGTTGATCGTC
>CALMVM010000617.1:10080-14114 GCA_937873255.1 uncultured Verrucomicrobiota bacterium
GTTCCTTGTTGCGGCCGTCGTAGCTCGGAATCGTCTGGGTGATCTTGTCGTTGAAAATCTCGTTGCGCGCGAGTTCCGTCAGACGGCATTCGATGTAACGCGAGGCCGCCGCCGGGTCGCCGGTGTAGATGTTGCCAAAGTTCCCCTGTCCCTCGACGAGGTAACGCTTCTGCTGGAGCACGACGAGCGCGTCCGCGATGGAGGCGTCGCCGTGCGGGTGGAACTGCATGCAGTAGCCGACGATGTTGGCGACCTTGATGAACTTGCCGTCGTCGTTGCGGTGGATGGAATGCAAGATCCGCCGCTGCACGGGCTTGAGGCCATCTTCCAGCGCGGGAATCGCGCGGTCGCGGATGACGTAGCTAGCGTAGGAAAGGAAATTGCGGTCCATCAACGCCCGGAACGGCGGATCGTCGGGCGGCGGGGTGTGCTGCGGAGCCGCGTCCGGCGGGAGGCCGCCGTCGCCGTTTTCATATCTGATCTCGGGCAGCGGCTGGTCCTCGGCGGGTGTCACGGCGGCAGCGTCGAGCAAACCGTCGGCCGGCAACGGGTGGCGCTGTTCGGTGGCGTGGCCGTTGCCATTGAACGGGCCGTGGCCGATGGGTCCGAGGGGCAGATGGCCGGAGTTCGGTGAGGAGGGATTGGGGCGCGCGGGCATGCTAAAAACGCAAGATGTTGATTCGAGCGCAATACATTTACTACATTTGGCGTCGGACCTCAACTTCCATCGTCGCAAAAACAACGAATTTTTCGGGGTTTCGCTGCGGCACGGAAGCGGCTTGTCTGAGAGGCTCGACTCCGCCCCAATCCGTCTTTATGCACGTTACTCCTTCCCCACGCCGGCTCGTTCTTCCGCTGCTCGCCTACTTGGCTCTCGGCGTCATCGTGCCGGGCGTCTTCGCCGCCACGGCCTCCCGAGTGGCGGCGAACTCCCCTGACGGCCGGCGCTTCCTGACCGACCTGGCCCACGCCGAGCAACAGCACAATTACCGCCCGCTCCTCGCCGAGTGCGACCGCCAGGTCGCCGCCCGGCCGGACGACTACGAGGCGTACCGCCGCCGGGCGCTCACGCGTTGGGGGGCCAAACAATATGACGACGCGCTGGCCGACTTCACCCGCGCCGCCGAACTCGCCCACGCCAAGAAAACCCCCGCGCGCGTGCAGACTGTCCTGTACTACGGACGCGCGCTCATCCGCCGCGAACAGCACGACACCGCCGCCGAGGCCGCCGAACTCGAACGCGCCACCCGCCTCGACCCCGGTTTCACCGACGCCTTCAACGACCTCGCGTGGATTCGCGCCACCAATCCCGACGCCGCTCTGCGCAACGGCCGCCAGGCGGTCGGCCTCGCCCGGCATGCGTGCGAAACACTGCCCAGCTCCGTCAAATACCTCGACACCCTCGCGGCGGCCTACGCCGAGGCCGGCGACTCCAAACGCGCGGCCGACGCCGAGAACGCCGCGATCAAGGCCGCCCGTGCCGACGCGCGCACCGCCGGCCAGCACAAGGATTTCCTCGCCGACGCACCGGCCCGCGCCGAATTGTACGCCAAGGGCGGTCAATACCGCGAGAACCCGCCACGCACCACGTCTTTGTCGCGTTCCCCGGTGGCATCCGACCCCAGCTAACCGCGACGCTTTCGGGTTTCGGTCATGCGTTTCCCGCTTCTTTTACTAACTCCCGCGTGCCTGTTGGCATTTCGGGTAAATGCAGCACCGCCTTCCGCGCCAGCTCCCAAGCTGGTCGAGTTCCAGGACGCTCCAGTTGGCGACGCATTGCGACAACTCGCGCGCGCGGCCAAGGTCCGACTGGTGCTCGACGAGACGATCACCGGCACCGTGACCATCCGCTTCGAGAGCACCAGCCCGATGGAAGCGTTGCGAGTGCTTGCCGAGTCCAAGGGTCTGGGCCTGAGCGAGTCCGCCGCAGGCAGCGGCCTCTACTTTGTCGTGACCGCTCAACAGCAAGCCCAGCGTCTGGGAGCATTGGACAGCCCGGATTTCCCCGCCGCCGTCGCCCGGTACAAGCGACGGTTGTTCGAGGCGTTGCGTAAGGAGGGGTTCAGCGAACCGCAGGCACTCGCCATCGTCGCCGCCGAGCGGGCACCAATCGCCGAAGTGCCTGTGATCAAATCGCCGTGACCTTCACCAGCAAAGTGATGATCCGCTTCAGCGGGTAAGTCTCCCGGAAATGGTCTGCTGCCACGTTCCAACCTCGGCCTGACTTACTTCCCTTCGTAGATATCCATGATCGTGCTCAACAGCTTGAGCGCCTCTTCCTTTTTGCGCGTAAAACTGTTGCGTCCGATGATCGACCCGAACCCGCCGCCGGCCTGGATGCCGCGCACCTGTTCGAGCAACTGGTCGTCGGTCTCGAACGCGCCGCCGGAGAAGATCACGATCCGCCGGCCGTCGAACGTGCAGCGCACCACGTGAGCCACCCGTTCCGCGATGGTGCCGATGGGGATTTGCTCCTTTTCGTAAACGGTCTTCGCTGCCTCCTGTTCGAGGTACGCGCTGGGCAGTTTGACCTTGATGATGTTCGCTCCCAGCTGCGCCGCGATGTGCGCCGCGTAGCCGCACACGTCGATGGCCGTCTCGCCCTCCTTGCTCAAAGCCGATCCACGCGGATAACTCCAGATCACCACCGCCAGGCCGTTGCGTTTGGCCTCCTTACCGATGGCCTCGATTTGCCCGTACATCTTGCGGGCGTTCGTGCTGCCGGGGTAGATCGTGAACCCGACCGCCGCCGCGCCGATGCGCAACGCGTCTTCCACGCTGCCGGTGATGGCCTGGTCCGGGTCTTTCTCGTCGCCGCCGAGCAGGTCGTGGTCGTTGACCTTGAGGATCAACGGAAGGTCGCCCGCAAACTCACGCGCGCCCGCTTCGAGGAAACCCAGCGGGGCCGCGTACGCGTTGCAGCCGGCGTCGATGGCGAGTTGGAAATGGTAGAGCGGGTTATACGCCGGCGGGTTGGGTCCGAACGAACGCGCCGGGCCATGTTCGAAACCTTGATCGACCGGCAAGATCACGAATTTGCCCGTGCCCGCCAGCCGGCCGGTGTTCATGATGCGGGCAAGGTTAGTAAGCGTCCCCGGGTTGTCGCTGCCGTACCAGGAGAGAATTTCTTTAACGCGTGGAGTCATAAAGAAAGGATCGAAGTTCGGTGGCAGATGGTCGGGATTTCCGTCTTTCGTGCGCCGACACTGCAACTTAGTTCCCGCCGGGCAGCGGATTGGAGCCCGCTGGACCCGCGCCGACGTTCACCGAACGCGTCTCCGCGTCGCCGTCGCGCGGCGTGGCTCCCACAATCGGCTCGACCGGGTACAGCGAAGGCCGGTCACGCGCGAAACTCTCCGGCGGCGCCGTGGCCGACACCGGCCCGAACGTCAACTCGTCTTCGGGGATCGGGATGTTGGAACCGACGACCGTGCGCCGATGCTTGAAATAATCGGGACGCGAGAGGTACGCCACATGGCGCTGGCGGGAATCGTGCTTTGCCACATCCTGTGAGCAACCGGCCAGACCCGTCGCAACGACCAAAAGGGCGGAAAGGAAAATTTTCTTCATACGGGCGGACGAGGTGTCCACTCTTATAATCGCCACAGCGGAAAAGATCACCCGTACAACGGCCCTACACGGGCGGCCCGCCCTCTGGCATAACGAACCGCTCCGGCGCGTTCGCAAACCCCTCGTCCTCGCTGGAAGTCGTGACCTCTTTCGCGGCCCCCTTGACCTCGTCGCTCGCCTGCCCCATCGCAATCGATAGACCACCCTTCTCGAACATCGATACATCGTTGGGCATGTCGCCAATCGTGGCGATCTCCTCGGGCCGCAGCTTGAGCATCCGCGCGAGCGCCGCGACGACTCCGCCTTTGTTGGCGTCGGGATGCGTCACGTCGAGGTAATACGGCTGCGAACGCGCCGCCGACACCGTTGGTTTCCTCGCGGCGGCATCGTCCGCGCGCGAAACGTCCCGCTGCGGCGTGCCCTTCTTCGTGCCCACCTGCCCGCCGAACGCCGCCCGCCCCGCC
>CALMVM010000617.1:14124-23366 GCA_937873255.1 uncultured Verrucomicrobiota bacterium
AGGCTATCCACGATCCCCACATCGATGCGCTGCCGCCCGCCGCCCGCCCCGCCGCCTCGCATCGCGCCACCGCGTCGAGGTCGGCGCCGACGCCGACGATCTTCGCCACGTCGTCGGTCTTGCCCTCGTACGAATCCACCACGGTCGGCGGGAACTTGACCGTCCATTCCTCGCGGTCCACGTGCGCGCCGTGTCGTTCGTGGACGAACCAGTCGTTGCCCCAGTAGATCCACACGCCGAGTTGGTGCTCCTCGATGATCTTGATGACCGCCTCGACCACGTCCTTTTTCAAGACGTGCTGCTCGATGATGTCGAGCCCCGGCGGCTTGACGAACAACCCGCCGTTGAACGCCGCCACCGGCGTCGTGATCCCCAGCGGTTCGATCAACATCGCCATGCCGCGCGGCGGCCGCCCGCTGGTGATGGCGAACTCGATGCCGGCCGCGCGCAGCTTCTTGACGGCTTCCTTCGCGCGGTCGGTGAGGAGTTTTTCCTTGGTGACGAGCGTGCCGTCCACGTCGGCGAGCAGGAGACGGGGACGCGGCGGGTTGGGATCGGGTTTTGAGTCGGCCATGTGGATGCGGGGAAAGGTGCGCGCAGAAAAAAATCGGCGCGCTCTTGCCCGCTGGCTGTCTCCTCCGCCAACGGTCGCGTCGTCTCTTGCAAGATGGCGGGCGGGGTGCGTTCCTCGTGAGATGAAGATCGCCATTTCCCGGCTGTCCCCACGTTGGTTACCCGGCCTGTGCCTGACGCTGGCGCTCGCCGTTTTCGCCCCGCGCCTCTCCGCCGCGCCAAAAGACATCGTTGTCCCTCTGAACGAGCCCCTGCTCGCGCATCTGGAAAAAACCGCGACCGGCCTGACCGCGCGGGAACAGGCCGACCGCGCGTTGAAAAAAGATTTCGAGGCGTGTCAAAAAGACAAGAAAATCACGGGCGATACGTCCGACGCGATGTCGGCTTCCATCGCTGCACGGCATCCGCGCGTGGCGGCGGCGCTGGCGGCGGAAGGTTGGAAGGCAGGCGATTTCTACGTGGCCTACCTCACGGTCGCTGCCATGCCGTTCCTGAGCGACCTGAGCCACGGCGGGATACCGGATGACAACAAAGTTGCCCGCCAGAGCATCGCCTTTTACGACAAACGCAAAACCCGTGTCATGGCCGTGATTCGGAAGCTCGGGCCTCTGACGGCGATGGCCGAGAACATGGAATAACGACCGGCCCGCCGGTCGTCGTCCATCCGAGGCATGGAGGCATCAAACCACCGACTTGGCCGCGAGGCCGTCGAGCTTCTGGAGGATCGCCTTCTTGCCCACCGCGCCGATGAGCGTGTCGCGCACCTCGCCGCCCTGGAAAAACAGCAGCGCCGGGATGTTGCGGATGTTGTACTTCATGGCAAGCGACTGGTTGCCGTCCACGTCCACCTTGGCCACGCGCACCTTGCCGGCGCTCTCGCGCGCGATTTCGTCGAGCACGGGCGAGATCATCTTGCACGGACCGCACCAACTCGCCCAGAAATCGACCACCACCGGCACGTCGGATTGCAGCACCGCGCGCTCGAAGGAAGCTTCGTCCACATGGAGAGGTTCGTCGTTGTTCATAGGATCAAAAAGGTAGATTGTTCGCAGAAATACGAACTAAGCGAACATCGGCCCGTTCGCGCTGTTTGTCAAACGCGTCGGACCGCAGGCCGGTCATGGTTTCGCCGAGGCGGGATTGTTGAATTCGACATGGTCCTGGCCGTTCGTGCCGCCGCGCCAGTTCTGCGCGCTCCAGCCCCGCGTCTGGTAGTCGGTCTCCGTGAAAATCAGGAGCAGCAGCAGCCAGATGAAGCCCGCCGACGCGAACAACCAGACCAACGGTTTGCTGTAGCGCACCTCCATGAAAAACAGGATGATGAGCGCCGCCTTGGCTATCGAAATCGTCAGCGCCGCCGCGACGTTGAACGGACCGAGGTTGATAAAATTCGCGCCGACGGTCAGCACGAGCAACAACAGCAACAGCGCGAAGGTGCGCAGGTAAACTTTGGGTTGGACGATCTCGGTGGGCATGGGCGTTGGTTTCAGCGTCGCGCGATGAGGTAGAGCAGCGGGAAAAGGAACACCCACACGATATCCACGAAATGCCAGTACAGGCCGGCGATCTCGACGGGATTATAGTATTCGCGGCTGAACTTTCCGCGCCACGATTGTACGGCGAGCACGGTCAGGATGACGATCCCAATGGTGACGTGCAGGCTGTGCAGACCCGTCATCAGAAAATACAGCAGGAAGAAAAGCTGCACCTGATTGGCCGGTGCCTTGCCGCCCTCGTAACGGAACGACGGCCCGGGGATGTGGTGCTCGGCGAAATCCTTGTAATACTCGTATCCGTGCAGGCACAAAAATAGCCCGCCGATCCCCGCCGCCAACAGCAGGAAGACCGTCAACGCCCGCCGCGCGTCCGTCTGTGCGGCATGCACGGCCATCGCCATCGCAAAACTGCTGACCAGCAAGATCGCCGTGTCCGCCGCGCCCGCCCACATCAGCAAATCCTTGCTGGCCGCCGCGAACGCCGCCGGGTACGACACCCGGTAGATCGTGTAAGCGCCGAACAGGCCGCCAAAGAACAAAATCTCCGTCGAGAGAAACAGCCACATTCCCAGATGCGCGGCCTCGGTCTGCTGTTCGAGATCGTTGAATTGTTCCTCGCGCGCCGGCGGCGGGGCGTTCCGGGAAGTGGCGGCTTCGGGCATGGGTGGAAAATGCGGTTATGCGTGTTCCAAGGCGCGTCTACCTTTTTCGGCTTTCAGATGTTCGTCCGAGGCCGCCAGCGGGTAAGCGTAGGGTTCTTCCGTGACGATGGGTGTCACGTCGAAATTATGCTTGGGTGGCGGCGAGGTGGTCTGCCACTCCAGACCCGTTGCCTCCCAGGGATTTTCACCCGCGCGTTTTCCTTTTTTCAGCGACCAGATCAAATAACCCAGCGGCATCATGTAGCCCACCGCCAGGATCGACGCGCCCGCCGTGGACAGGACGTTCCACACCTGCCACTCCGGCGGGTAAGCGTGATACCGGCGCGGCATCCCGAGATAGCCCAAGATGAACTGCGGGAAAAACGTCAGGTTGAAACCGATGAACGTTACCAGCGCGGCGAGTTGGCCGAGTGGTTCGGGATAACGGCGGCCGGTGATCTTCGGCCACCAGTAATGCAACCCGCCCATGAACGCGAGCACCATCCCACCAACCATAATGTAATGGAAATGCGCCACAACGAAATACGTGTCGTGCAGATGCACGTCGGTTGCCAATGCGGCGACAAATAACCCCGTCATGCCGCCGATGGTGAACAGTCCGATGAACCCGAGCGCGTACAACATCGGCGTCTCGAAGGTGATCGACCCCTTGTAAAGCGTGGCCGTCCAGTTGAACACCTTGATCGCCGATGGCACCGCGATGACAAAACTCAGAAACGAAAACACCATCCCCGAGTAAACCGACTGACTGCTCAGGAACATGTGGTGCCCCCACACGACAAACCCGAGGATCGCAATCGCCATGCTGGCGAACGCAATGAACTCGTAGCCGAAGATTCGTTTGCGCGAAAAACACGTGATCAATTCGCTGATGACTCCGAAGCCCGGCAGGATCATGATGTAAACGGCCGGGTGCGAATAGAACCAGAACAGATGCTGGAACAACACCGGGTCCCCACCCAGCGCCGGGTCGAAGATGCCCACGCCCCACAGCCGCTCGATGGCAAGCAGCATCGTCACCACGGCAAGCACCGGCGTCGCCAAGACCATGATGATGCTCGTCGCGTACAACGACCAACAGAACAGCGGCAGGCGCATCCACTTCATGCCGGGCGCGCGCATCTTGTGGATCGTGACGATGAAATTCAGCCCGGTCAGGATCGATGAAAACCCCGAGATGAACACGCCCATCGCCATGGCGAAGACGTGGGTGTTCGTGTATTTCGTACTCAGCGGCGTGTAGAAGGTCCAACCCGTTTCCACGCCGCCGGCGAACACCGCGTAGAGCGTGAACGCGCCAGCCGTGATGAAGATGTACCAACTAGCCAGATTTAACTTCGGAAACGCGAGGTCGCGCGCGCCGATCATCAACGGAATCAGGAAATTACCTAGAACAGTAGGAATCGATGGAATCAGGAAAAACCACACCATCAACACGCCATGGATCGTGAAGAGTTTGTTGTAGGTCTGCGACAACACCAGGTCGCCCGCCGGGGTCAACAATTCCAGGCGCATCATCGCTGCAGCGAAGCTGGCAATGGCGAAAAAAATCAGGATTGTGAACAGGTACAACAATCCGATCCGCTTATGATCGGTCGTCAGCAGCCACGAACGGATCGTGGTTTCCTCGTTGAGATAATTCTTTGCGGGCGGCGGGCCGAAGTCGGTCTCGGCAAGATCGGACGCGGATGGGATCTGCGTGCTCATGGGTGGGTCAGTAGGAAGTCGGCTGCGGGCTGAACGCGGGTGAAGGCGGCGCGTTTTGCGGCGTCGGCCCGGCGGCAGGCGAAGGCATGGCGGTCGGCCCCGATGTGCCCGGCGGCGGGTTTTGCGTGGTCGGGACATGCGTCTGCGTTTGTCCACCGACGCCCTCGTTCTGGCGAAGATATTCATCGGGCGTATAACGGCCGAGGCTTTTAATGTATTGGACGAGTTGAAAAACTTCCTCCTCACCGATCTGCCCCGCATAAGACGGCATGACGCTCGGCGGGCCGTAGCTCATGACGATCTGTTTTTGCGGTAACAGGATCGAGTCATGAATGTATCGATCGTCGGCGGTGACGAACTCACCGTTGTCCAGCGGCACGGGATGGCCATACAACCCGACGAGGCTCGGCGCGCGGATTTGCGAGTTTTCCCCGTGGCAACCGCTGCAACCCAGCGCGCGGAACAAGCGCTCGCCGCGCGCGACGAGTGTGCCTTGCTCGGTGCCGACGTTGACCCACTCGTTATATTCGACGGGGTTCAACACCGTGACCCACCCGACCATTTCGGCGTGGCCCATGCCGCAGAGCTGATCGCAAAAAATCCGGTAGCGCCCCAGCTTCGTGGCCTTGAACCATTGGGTCGTGTAGCGGCCCGGCAACACGTCCTGTTTCAGGCGAAACGCGGGGATGCCGAAGTTGTGGATCACGTCCTGCGAGGTCATCACGAGGCGCACGGTGCGGTCCACGGGGACGTGGAGTTCGTTGAGTTCGCGGTGGCCTTCGGCATGTTGGACGTTCCACATCCATTGTTTGCCGATAACGTTGACCTCCAGCGCGTCGGCGGCGTCAGGCATCGTTTTGATGTGCGCGTAGACCGTGGCTCCCCACGCAAAAATCCCCATGGCGATAAGCAGCGGGATGCCCGACCAGATCACCTCGGGAATCCAGGTGCGGAAAGTGTCAGGCGTACGGTCGGCGGGGCTACCCTTGCGGTATTTATAGAGGAAAAAGAACATCGGCCCGAAGACGACGGCCACGATGCCACACGTCAGCAGGACGAGGAACCAGAACAGCAAATCCACCTGCCCCGCCATCGAGGAGGCTTGATCGGGAACGAGCGGAAGCTCCATGGCGACGGGGAAGTTCATACCCGGACGGGTTCGCGGCGGACGAGGTGGACGAACAGCCCACCGAGACAAAGCAGGGTCAGCGCACCCGCCCCGCGCAGGACCCCGATGATGAGCGCGCCGTACTTACCCGACACCGGGTTGAAGTGAAAACACACCATGAGCAGTTGCTCGATGGGCGAACCCACTTTCCTTTCGCCCGCGACGCCGAGCGCGGCGCGGAGCGTGGCGGCGTCGTACGTCACGCCGAAGAGGTATTGCGACACGCGGCCCTCGGGCGTGAGGACGACGATGCCCGCCGGGTGCGCGTACTGTTTCGTGACGGGGTCGTACGCGTAGCGAAAGCCCACGGCGTCGGCGAGGCGGTGGATCAATCCCTCGTCGGGGCTGGTCAGGAAATGCCAACCGGCATCCGCGCCGGCGCGGGCGTAGCGTTTGAAATAAAGGCGTTTTTGCGCGGCGGCGTCGGAGGGCGGCTGGCGCGGGTCGACGCTCACGTCGATCACGTCGAAGTCCCGGCCGGTGGTCGGGCGCAGTTCGGTGAGCGTTTCCACGAGGCTGCCGAGCACCTGGGAACAAAGCATCGGACATTCCTTGTATCCGAGCACGAGCACGGCGGGACGCTTGGTTTCGCCCAGCAGGTATCCGAGTGTGAGCGGCTGGTTGTTCTCGTCGCGGAACACCGCGTCAAGCGGGATCGTCGCGCCGAGCTTCTGGTCAAAGCCGGCTTGCTCTGCGATGGCTGCGGCGGCGGGCGCGGTCGTCTCATTCGCGACGGCGCGCGCCGACAACGGCACACATAGCGCGAGCAACGCGAGCAGATAAAAGGCGCGCGATTTCACGGACGGAGGCTCTGGCCGTACACTTGTGGGTCGGCGCGCTGGCTTTGCATCTGCTCGACGGTCACGCCGGGCGAGACCGGCGGCAATCCGCGCGCGGCGACGAGTTCCATCGCGCGGTCGATGGGCACGCGCACGATGCCTTTGTTGCGATCTTCCCAGGCGTAACCGTGCAGGTCGCGCGCGTTGGCCTGCTGCATCCGGTGGAGGTCTTGCTCGGGAAGTATCTGGAGGAGCGGCCCCTGATAATCGGGCTGCACGCGCACCAACGAACTCGCCCCGGGCTCGCTCCGGGCGCGGCGTTTGTCGAGGAGACGGTCGAGCACGCCATAGCCTTTGAACAAGACCGACACACCGACCAGCACCGCGAGCAGGATCGCCAGCAGTGAGCCGGCGAAAATGAACAGCCCCTTGACGCTGACGTCCGTCGCCTCGTGCCCGAGTTGCAACGCGGCGCGTTGGGCGTCGTCGGCGGGAGGCTCGACGGGGCCGGCGTTCTGTGGTGTGGGTCGGGTGTCAATGTCCATCGGCGATGGCCTCCTCCAAACGGGGATCGTTGTGCGGCAGGCGCGCGTGGTTTTTCAGCCGGGCGAGGAATGCCGCCAGCCACCATCCGCCGACGCCGGCGAATGCGGTAAAATCCATCCACGAAACGACCAACCCTGCGCGGTGCAAGGACGGCGCGACCTGCCAGAGTACATCGACCGCGTGCACGAGCAAAATCCCGATGGCCACCCCGCGCAAGACGCGGATGTTTTCCTTGTTCTCGCGTCCGAGCAACACGAAGAACGGCACCGCGAAATGGCACACGCCCAGGAATACAGCCACCCATTTCCAGCCGCCCGCGACGCGGTGCAGATACCACTCGATCTCGACCGGCTTGTTGCCCGACCAGATGATGATGAGCTGTGACACCGCGAGGTACGCCCACATCATCGTGAACGCGAGCAGGAAATTCCCCAGCGAATGAAAATGCTCCGTCCGCACCAACCCGCGCCAGGGCAGGTACTGTCGCACCAGCGAAAGCAGCACGGCGCAAAATGCGAACGCCGCCAGGATCTGCCCGATGATGACCTGCGGGGCGAACACAGTCGAATACCAATCCTTTTCCAGCACCATGATCCAATCGACGATCGCCAGCGACGTGATGAGCGCGAACGCCACCAATCCCGGCGCGGCGAAGGCGCGGATGCGCCGGGTATACGCGGCGTCGGGCGTGCGGTCCTGCGCGAAGGACCAACGGTTGAGCAGGTACGTCGCGACGCTCCAGAAACCGAACGCCACGACGGTGCGGACGACCAGCGCCGTCGCGTTCAGATAGAATTGTTTCTTTTGCAGCGCCTCGCTGTGCGCGACGACGTTGGGGTCGGTCCACGGGTAGAGATAGCCGAGCCCCGCGAACACCGGTAAAAACAGCAGTGCCATCAAGGGCAGAATGTACGCGCCCGCCTCCAGAAAGCGCCGGATCAGGAAACCCCAGCCGCCGTTCGTGAGCGCGTGCATCATCAGTACGCACAACATCCCGAGCGAGAGCCCCGTCCAGAACACGAACCCGAACAGGTACGAGAAGAAAAACTGCCGTGCGTCGAAAAACGCACCGACCCCGCTCAGGGCCAGCCCGACGATTCCGATGACCAACGCGACCCACTGCCAACGCGCGAGCGTCGGAGCCAGCGCGGTGTCAGGCTCGGCGTGGATCGCCTTTTCCACGTCGGTCTCGGTGGCGGAGGCGCTCATGGCTTGGCGGCCTCCAGTTGCGTGCGCTGGTCGGCGGGCACGTCGTCGAGCGTCGCGTGGCGGCTGAGTTGTAGCGCGCGAACGTAGGCAACGATGGCCCAGCGGTCGGGAGCTTCCACGCGCGAGGCATAGGGATACATGATGCCGTAGCCGTTCGTGATGACGCTGTAGAGATAACCCGGCGGCGCGTTGCGCAGGCGATCGATGTGGTAGGACGGCGGCGGCGGATAACCGCGCTGGACGACCATGCCGTCGCCGTCGCCCTCCGCACCGTGGCACATCGAGCAATAGATCGTGAACCGCTCCTGACCGCGCGCGAGCAGTTCGCGCGTGACCGGCACCGGCAGCGAGGCGGCAAGCATGCCTTCGTCGTTCTTGCCAGTGAAAAAGATCGTGTCCTCGTCCAACCGCCCGTGCGGGATCGTGTGCGGCGGCAGCGGACGAGCGGACGTGTTGTCGTCGTAAAATTCGTTCGCAGCGAGAGGTTTGTACTTCGGTTGGTTATACATGTCCTGCCGGCAGGCGGTTCCGGCGAGGACGCATGCCAACACCGCGATGACGCGGGTCGCGTCGGCGCGGTTCATCGCGGCACCTCCACGATTTCGGCGGCGTGCGTTCCTTCCAAAAAACGGCGCGTGCCTTCCAGGTTCCACCGCTCGTCGCTGGCCTCGATGCACAGAAAATATTGATCGACCGTGGCGCGTTCGATGCCGGGCGCGGCGAAAATCGGGTGATGGTAACGCGGCAACCCGTTGAGAAATAGCATGCCGAAAACGCCGGCCAGCGCCGCGCAGAGCACGGTCAACTCGAACGTTACCGGGATGAACATCGGCCAACTGTGGAACGGCCGCCCGCCGATGTTGTACGGATAATCGACCGTCATCGAAAACCACTGCATGAAATATCCGCCTGTCCCGCCCGCGATGCCGCCCAGTAGCACGATGAGCGGCATGATCGTCTTGCGTCGGTTGCCGAGTTTTTCGGCCAACCCTTCGATGGGTACGGGACTGTAGGCGTCCATCTTGCGGTAACCAGCGAGGTAGGCAGCGTCAGCAGCAGCTTTGAGCGCGTCTTCCGAATCGAAGCGCGCGGCCAATCCCCA
>CALMVM010000617.1:23376-29727 GCA_937873255.1 uncultured Verrucomicrobiota bacterium
GGAGGTGGGCGGCGGTTGGCATGACAGCGGGTTTCAGCGTTTGGCGAGTTCCGCGAAGACAGGCGGCAACTGCGGTCCACGCACGGGTTCGCTCACGCCCTCGGCGACGAGTTCGCGCATTTCCGTCATCGAGATCATCGGCAGGAAGCGGATGAAGAGGAACAGGAGCGTGAAGAAGAGTCCGAGCGTCCCCGCGAACGTCGCGTAATCCCAAAACGTCGGGTAGTACATCCCCCAGCGCGAGGGTAGGAACTCGCGTTGCAGGCTGACCACGACGATGACGAAGCGTTCCAGCCACATGCCAATGTTGACGAAGAACGCCACGGCGAACAAGAGGACCGGCGTCGTGCGCACCCGGCGCGACCAGAGCGCCTGCGGCACGACGACGTTGCAAAACATCAGCGCGTAGTACGACCACGCGTACGGACCGGCGAGGCGGTTGTACATCATGTATCGTTCGTATACGTCGCCGCTGAACCACGCGAAGAACGCTTCGGAGGCATACCCGTAGAACACGATCAGGCCAACGGTGAGCATGACGACGGCCATGTTGTTGAGCGTGCGGTCGGTGATGTACGCTTGCAGGCCGTAGATTTTGCGCACGGGGATGATGATGTTGAGCACCATCGCAAACCCGGAGTAGATCGCGCCCGCCACGAAGAACGGCGGGAAGATCGTCGAGTGCCAGCCGGGGGTCAGCGCCACGGAGAAGTCGAAGGAGACGACGCTGTGGACCGAGAGCACGAGCGGCGCGGCCAACCCGGCGAGGAGCAGGTACGTCATCTTGTAACGCTGCCAATGCACCGCCGACCCTCGCCAACCCAACGCGCCGAGGCCGAAGACGATTTGTTTCCAGCGCGCCGTCGAGCGGTCGCGCAACGTGGCAAGATCGGGAATCAGCCCGACGTACCAGAACAGGACCGACACCGTAAAATATGTGGATACTGCGAACACGTCCCACACGAGCGGACTGCGGAATTGCGGCCAGAGGCCCATCGTGTTCGGATAAGGGATGATCCAGTAGGCAACCCACGGACGGCCCAGATGTAGGATCGGGAACATGCCCGCGCACGAAACCGCAAAAAGCGTCATCGCCTCCGTGAAGCGATTGATGGAATTGCGCCACTTCTGGAAGACGAGCAGCAGGAGCGCCGAGATAAACGGGCCCGCGTGGCCGATGCCGATCCACCAGACGAAATTGATGATGGCGAAACCCCACGCGACCGGCATGTTGATGCCCCAGATGCCGGTGCCCTTGTAGAACAGGTAGGTGATGGAAAACAGGAACACCATCAACAACAGGAACGCGATGCCGAAGCCCACCCACCAGCCGCGCGGGTGCTGGCCCTTGAGGACAATGTCGCCGATCTTGGACGAGACGCTGCCGAGGGTTTCGCCCGGCCCGACGAGGCGCGCGGGGTAGCCCAACGGCGAGAGCGGCTCGCGGTCGTTCGAAGATGGCGTGGAGTCGGGCATGATTTAACCAAGGTAGGGATGGCTCTCCGAGCCGTTCTCTAATTTTTCTGGAAAACGATCCGCTGCGGCCAAGGTCATTCCAAGCCAAAATAGGGACCGGCTCGGAGAGCCATCCCTACCTTGGTTGGGTGCCGCTTCGCGGCAATTCCGTGCAGCGTCTTTCATCATACCGATGGATTGGTAATGCGTGCGAGGTAAGTCGTGCGCGGCCGGGTGTTCAGGTCGGCGAACATGCCGAAATTGCGCTCCTGTTTTTTGAGCCGGGACACGCGGCTCTCCGGGTCGTTGATGTCGCCGAAGACGATGGCTTCTGTCGGACATGTCTGCTGGCAGGCGGTCTTGATCTCGCCATCGCGCACAGAGCGGTTTTCCTTTTCAGCGGTGATCTTGGCCTCGTTGATGCGCTGCACGCAAAACGTACATTTCTCCATGACCCCGCGCGAACGCACCGTCACGTCCGGGTTGCGCTGCATTTTGATCGTGAGGTGCTCGTTGTCCGCATACTGCACGAAGTTGAACCGGCGCACCTTATACGGGCAGTTGTTGGAACAATACCGCGTGCCGATGCAGCGGTTGTAGACCTGTTCGTTAAGACCCTCGGGGCTGTGCAGCGTCGCCGCGACCGGGCAGACGACCTCGCACGGCGCGTTCTCGCAATGCATGCACGGCACGGGCTGGTGATACATCGCCGGGTTATCGAGATTTTCGCCCTCGTAATAACCGTCCACGCGAATCCAATGCATCTCGCGTCCCTTGATGACCTCGCCCTTGCCCACGATGGGGATGTTGTTCTCGGATTGGCAGGCGACCATGCAGGCGTTGCAGCCGATGCAGGTGTTCAGGTCGATGGCCATGCCCCACGCGTGACCCGGATAGGTATGGTCGGGCGGGTAGAGCGTGTCGTCGCGGCCGGGAGTTTCGGTGTTCGCGGGTTCGAGCGATGGCTTCTTGCGGTATTCCTCCAGCGTACCGACGCGGTAGATGTCGCGGCCTTCGGTGGAATGGTGGTTTTGCGCGCAGGCGAGTTCCCACTTCACGCCGGGTACCTTCTTGATTTCCAATCCGACACCGAAGCCCATCGCGTCGCTCGTGCGCAACGCGTACGCGTTGACCCCCTGCCCGCTGCCGACGCTGCCCGCCGCCGTGCGTCCGTAGCCGAGGTGGAGCGTGACGGAGTTTTCCGCCTGCCCGGGCTGAATCCACACCGGCGCGTGGACGCTGCGGCCCTTGAAGGTGAGTTCGACCACGTCCTCGTTGGCGACGCCGAGTTTTTCGGCGAGCCGGGGGCTCAGGAGCGCGGCGTTGTCCCATGTTAGTTTGGTGATGGGCTTGGGCGTATCCTGGAGCCAGCCGTTGTTGCAAAAGCGCCCGTCCCAGACGGTGTAGTCAGGCTTGAAGACGAGTTCGAGCGTATCGGCGGAAGGCGGTTCGACAGACACTTTTACCCACTCGGGTTCCGCAGCTGCCACCGTGGGTGGCACCGCACTCGCTGCCAGTCCATCGTGAATGACCTTGCGCCACGCTTTCTCGATACCCTCCCCCGGATGAGTCGCCTGCCACTGGCCGCGCACGATGTCGTATGCGCCACGCGGAGATTGCTCCAGCACTAGCATATCCAGCAACTCGTGCGCGGTGCGCCCCTCGTATAGAGGCATGATCAGCGGTTGCATAACCGAAGCCGTCCCATCGAAAGCGCATGCGTCATTCCACGATTCGAGATAATGCGCGAGAGGCAGATGCCATTGGCATCGCTGTGCGGTCTCGTTGTAGGCGAGTCCGAGGTGAACGTTGTGTTTCACCTTGCCCTGAGCTCCGGAAAAATCCAGATCAGCCGGTGCGTTGTAACCCGCGTTGCCGCCGATCTGCACCAGCAGATCGACTCTGCCCGCATTCGCATCATCAACCAACTCTTTGAGCGAAGCGGTCTGCCGTACGGAGTTCGCCTCGGAGCTTCCACGATAATAGACGGTGTGCCCCACGTTCCCGAAAACCGTGTTCAGCTGGTGCGCCATTGCGTGCACCTGCTGCGTTTGCCCCTCCCCGGCGATGACAATTCCGGCACCCTGATTTTGCGCCAGGTCCAACACCGCTCCCGTCAGCCATCCACGCCATTGTTCCGGCGCGGTTTCTTGCACTGTATCCAATCGTTCCCTCAACCACCGTGTCAGCTCGGTGATTTCCGATGCCCGGCAGACCAACCGTCTGTCTGCCATCGTGCCGGTAATCGATGGGGTAGGTTCGGCCACATACAAGCGGCTCATCGTTGGCTGCAACGGGTTGGACGCTTCTATCACTACGCTGCGGCCTTGCGCAAACTGCCGCGCGTACGCCAAGCTCGCAGGGTGGCCGAACAGGAAGTCGCTGTCCAGCGAAACGATGACTCTGGCTTTGCCGAAATCGTAGTCCGCTACCGTTCGACCATCATCGAAAGTGGTTTGCCCAAAATTGTCCCGGTTCCAAGGCTCGTACTGGTGCCACTTGGCCTGCGGATATTTCTTGAGTAGAGCATCGAGCTGCGCTGCCAGCGTGGGTGAAGTCACTGTCTCCGTCAGGATGCGCAAGCCCGCGCCCTGCTTCGGGCGTTGTTCGGCGAGCGCGTTGACGAGGTCCGCCATGAACTCGTCCCAACTGCTCACCTCCCCCGCGCGCAACACCGTGCGCGTGCGTTCGGGATCGTATAACTCCAAGATCGACGCCTGATGGAAAACGTTCGCCGCGCCGAGACTCATCGGGTGATCGGGATTGCCCTCGATCTTCGTCGGGCGGCCCTCGTGGCTTTCGACGAGCAGACCGGTCGCGTAACCGCCGATGGTCATCGCGGTCGCGTATTGCAGCGGGATACCTTGGATGAGTTGCTCGGGCTGCTTGACGTAGGGCAGGATTTTTTCCTGTGGCTGGCGCGTGCAGGCCGTCACTCCGGCCAGCGCGAAACTCGCCGCCATCAATTTGAGAAAATCCCGCCGGCTCTGGCCCTCGGGCCATTCGCTCGCGCCGCGCGGGTATTCGCGGTGCAGCCATTCGTGGAACTCGGGCGTTTCCGCGACCGCTTCCAGGCTGCGCCAGTATTTCTTCCCGCCGCCCGCCGCCGCCGCCAGCTTCGCGCGCACCGCTGCCAGGTCGAGCGCCGGACGCGCCGGGGCGGAAGCGGCACAACCGCAGGAAGGTGAGCAAGGCGCGGACGGATTCATCGCTTCTTCAACGGTGGCAGGTGTAACAATCCGTCAGCACTCCGGAACTCTGGACGTGGTAATCCTTCACGAGTTGCCGCGCCTGGTCGAGTTTGCCCTCATCCTTGAGCGCGACGCGTTCGGGATTAAAATTGTCCTTCCGGTCGGCGATGTACTTCTCCGGGTGCCGGTGGCATTGGAGGCACCACGCCATATAGAGCGTCTGGTTTTGCCACGTGAGTTGCATCTCGGCGACGTTGCCGTGGCAGGCGTTGCAGCCGATGCCCTTGTTGACGTGGATCGAGTGGTTGAAGTACACGAAATCGGGCAAATCATGGACCTTGTTCCACACGATGGGCTTGTTCTCCGTGAGGCTTTTTCGAACCGGCTCCAGCATCGCCTGATCGGTGTAGAGCTGGCTGTGACAGGTCATGCACGTCTCGGTCGGCGGGATGCCGGCGTACGCGCTTTTCTCGACGCCGACATGGCAGTAGCGGCAGTCGATGCCGAGTTGGCCGACGTGGTGCTTGTGACTGAAGGGCACCGGCTGCGAGATCGGAATCCACTCGCGCGTCGCCCACGGGGACCATTCCACGGCGTAAAGCACGCCAACGAGCGCCGCGAGCGCCAGCGGGACGCCGACGATCACCGCCCGCGCGAAGCCGTTACTGCTCTTGCGGAATATCTGCGCCATGACGAACGATGACGAGCCTAGCGCGCGGACCCGGCGATGCGCGAGAAAAGTTGTGACGTTTTTTGCGTGCGCCCCGTAGAGTTTGCCATGGCGATAGCTGATACGCGGGTTTCCGTGCGAACGGATGCGACAAACGGCGACCCCGACGCCGACGACGTGCTCGTCCTCGGCGCGGGCGCGGCCGGGTTGATGTGCGCCGCCACGGCCGGTCAACGCGGACGGCGCGTGCGCGTGCTCGAACGCGCCGAGCGCATCGGCAAGAAAATCCTCGTCTCCGGCGGCGGCCGGTGCAATTTCACCAACCTCCACGCCGGGCCGGAGAATTACGTTTCCGCGCAGCCGGCTTTTTGCCGTTCGGCCCTGGCGCGCTACCGGCCGGAGGATTTCGTCGCGCTGGTCGAACGCCACGGCGTCGCATACCACGAAAAAAAACTCGGCCAGTTATTTTGCGACGGGAGTTCGCGCGAGATCGTCGCGCTGCTCGCCTCCGAGTGCGCCGACGCCCGGGTGCGGATCGAGACGGGCTGCGACGTGCGCGAGGTCGCGCGGGGGGCGGACGGATATTACGAGGTGCGGCTCGACGGCGGCCGGACGCGGCGGGCGCGTTCGCTGGTGGTCGCGTGCGGCGGCCTGTCGTGGGCGAAGCTCGGCGGCAGCGGTCTCGCGTACCGGCTGGCGGAACAATTCGGCCTGCGCCTCGTCGCGCCGCGGCCCGGGCTGGTGCCGCTGACGTTCGCGGGCGAGACCCTCGCGCTATGCGCGGAACTCAGCGGCGTGTCGCTGCCGTGCGCCGCCCGCGCGCAGCCAACGGCCGGCGGTCCGGCGCGGACGTTCTACGAAAACCTCCTCTTTACCCACCACGGCCTCAGCGGACCGGCCGTATTGCAAATTTCCTCCTACCTGCCCGCCGCGCCGGCCGTGGGCGAACTGGGGTTCGACCTCCTGCCCGACGCCGCCCCCGACGAACCTTGGCTCGCCACCGCCCACGCCGCCGGGCGCGACACGCTGCTGCCC
>CALMVM010000618.1 GCA_937873255.1 uncultured Verrucomicrobiota bacterium
AAATAATTTCCGCTCGTACTCGTCGGGCTCCATGCCGTAGGGCTTGCCGATGAGCGCCTGCTCGATGCGCGGCATGGTGAGCTGTGCCTTGTCACCGAGGACGTTGATGTTCGTCGGCACCTCGCGCCAGCCGAACAGGAACAAGTCGCGCGACTCCAGCACTTCCTCGGCGATGGCCTTCACGCGGGCCTGCGCGTACGCGTTGTCGTGCGGCAGGAAAAAGAAGCCCACGCCGAGGTCGCCGTCCCGGTAGAGATGGTGCCCGCGACGGCTGACCTCCGGCCGCAGGATGCTATACGGAAGCTGCGTGAGGAGGCCCGCGCCGTCGCCGGTCTTGGCGTCGGCGTCGAGCGCGCCACGGTGGACGAGATTGCAAAGCGACTGGATACCGCAACGCAGGACGCGGTTGGAACGGACCCCGCCGATGTCGGCGATGAAACCGGTGCCGCAGGCGTCGTGTTCGAATTCCGGATTGTAAAGCGACGCCGACCGGCGTGCCGCGTCCTGCATGGGTTCGTTCATCATTGGAGATGCGGAAAAATAAGCTGCCCTCGGGAAATCCCGTTTTCCCCTGCCTGCGGTGTGCCGCGCGACGGTTTGCGGGGCGTAAAAATTGCCACGCCGGTTTCCCACCGTAAAGAACGAATCGCGCGCCGGGTGGTTTTCCGGCTGCATCGGGGTTGAAAACGTGTTAGTGCGAGCCTCCGCACGATGTTCGTCCCGCTCTTCCTCAAAGGCTTTGTCCTCGGCTGGTCGGTCGCCTGGCCGCCGGGGCCGATCAACGCGGAGATGCTCCGGCGCGGGCTCGAACGCGGCTTCTGGCCGGCGTGGGCGCTCGGCCTGGGTGCCTGCACGGGGGATTTCGGCTGGGCGGTGGCGGTGTCGCTGGGCGCGGGAGCGCCGGTCAACGTGCCCGGCGTGCGGCCGGCGCTCGGGGTGTTGAGCGTGGGGCTGTTGTTGTTCCTGGCGTGGACGTTCGGGCGCGGCGCGTGGAAGGCATGGACGGCGAGCCGCCGGCCGGACGGTCAGAGTGCGTCGGTGCCGACGCGGCGGTTCGACTCGACGCGCGGCGGGTTTCTGCTGGGATTGTCGCTGGCACTGACCAGCCCGTGGAACATCGCGTTCTGGCTGGCGGTCATCGGGTCGCAGGCGGGTGGCGAAAGCCTCGGACTGGCAGCGTCGCTGACCGTGGCCGTCGGCGTGATCGTCGCGGCGGCGACGTATTCGGGATTGTTTTGCTCGGCCGTGCGGATGGGAGCGCGCTTCGCCACGCCGGCGTGGCACATCGTCACCCAGGGCGGGACGGCGCTGCTGATGCTTTATTTCGCGTTCAAAACCATCTGGGGACTTGCTGCTGGCCATGCCTGAGACGCCCCGTGAACCGTTCTCGTGGCGCGCGCGCCGGCAGAGCTTCGTCTATGCGTTTCGCGGGATGTGGCGGCTGATCCGGCACGAGCACAACGCGTGGATTCACCTCGTCGCCGCAGCCGGGGTAATCGCGGCCGGCGCGTGGTGGCGCATCGAGCGTTGGGAATGGACGGCCATCATTTTCGCCATCGGCGCAGTGCTGGCGGCGGAGGCGTTCAAC
>CALMVM010000619.1:0-10345 GCA_937873255.1 uncultured Verrucomicrobiota bacterium
ATCAGCCCGGCCGTCCGGGGGTTGTTCGGGGCATACAATATGGACGTGGGCATCACGTTCGCCACCGACACCGGCCTGCATCGCAAGGTACTGGCAGGCGAATTGAACATTCAGCCTCTCAAGACTCTCTGGCCGGGGTTGGGATTCGGAGTCAACGCGGGCAAGCAGCAGGCCTTTCACCATTCACTGCTGTGGATCAGCCCGGAATTGTTGTTCCACGTGGAGGGCGGGTCGGTGCTCGCGGACGCGGGCGTGGCCGCATTGAAAAAACAGACGGACTTCATCAGGGTCGGCGGAACCTTCGGATTGTCGTTCGGTCCGGCGGTCCCCGCCGGGTCGCCACTGGATTTCGTCAACCGCCTGATTTTCCACACCACGCTTCAATATGGGGCCAACGTGCTCAACGATGCCCCGGACGTGGACCTGTTCATCGCCTCGGCGGACTGGAAGATCGACTCCGACGGGCACTACACCGCCACCGTGGAATATCGCAACGGCCGCTCCGCGCTGGTGCTCCAGCGCGACAACCGCATCACGGTCGGTCTGGGAGTCAAATACTGAGGACCTTCCACCTCGCCGGTCTCCGGCGTCGCGTTCGCCCTCGCATCACCTGAATCCTCAACGCCCATGCTCAAGAAGTCGATCAAGGTGAGCGCCCGCGCTTCCATCTCGCTGTACGGATTGATCCAACGCCGCAAGCTGGCGGCCCGTCCGCTCGCCACCGCGCGGGCGGCGGGCTTCCTGGGACGCAGCACGGACGCGATCCGGGAGACCGACCCGATGGCCGTCATCGTCGAAGGCAACGATGCCGCGAAGATCATCGCAGCCCTGCACCGGACCCCGGCCGCGCACGCGGCGCAGGTGGTGCAACTCAGCCAGCGACTGTTCTCGGTCAACGCCGGCGAGCAGGCGATTGCGGCGCTTTTGCGACGCCGGGACGTGTTGCGAATCCAGACGAAAAAGCGCAAGACGTTGCACCTGGACGCCGCCTCGATCGACATCGGCCTGCGCGCGGCCGTCGGCAAACCTCGGGCCGTGACGCAGGACGGCACCGGGGTGTTGATCGGCATCATCGATTCCGGCTTCGATCTCTCGCACCCGATGTTCCGGGACAAGAGCGGAAAGCTGCGGGTCGAGGGACTGCTCGTCCAACGCGGCGACCAGACGCCGCAACAATTCACCGCCGCGCAGGTGGCCAAGGGATGGGGGAACGGCACGAACCCCGGCGCGGACGAAGGCGGCCACGGCACGCACGTTGCCTCCATCGCGGGCGGCAGCGCGTGGAAGGGATACGAGGGCATCGCGCCGGGCAGCCGGTTCCTGCTGGTGAAGACCGATTTCGTCAACACGGACAAAGCCGTGCGCTGGATTTACGACAAGGCGGGAACGAGGCCCTGCGTGGTCAACATGAGCCTGGGCCATCATTGGGGCGCGCACGACGGGACGGATGCCGAGGAGCGGTTTCACGCCGACCTGGCGGCGCAAAACCCGGGCAAGGTCATTTGCATCTCTGCAGGCAACGAGCGGGAAGACCTGCTGCACATCGGGGGCGATTTCGCCGCGAAGCAAAAGGAAACGGTCGGCCTCACGGTTTTTCCTTCCCAGAACACCGGGGACGCTCCGCACGCTGCCCTTACGTTTTGGCACGATGAACGGGACGAGTTTTCCGTCACGCTGGTCAGCCCGGCCGGCACCCGCTTCGATGCTCCGGTCATCGGTCAGCTCGACGAATACCAAGCGCCGAAGGTGAACATCCAGATCGGCCGGGACACCTACGCCTGGAGCAACCTGATCCAGACACAGGTGGTGCTCGACTTTGTCGCCAACGCGCATCCGGTACGCGACCTGCAAGGCTGGAAGCTGGAGTTCACCTGCAAGAAGGCCGTGGTGGGCCGGCTCGACGGCTGGTTCGCCAACTCCGGCATGGGGCGCTTCACCGACCGGCTGCTGGAATCCGCCAGGACCGTCGGCCTGTCCGCCACGGGCGAGGGCTGCCTGGCCGTCTCCAGTCACGTCTCGAAGGACGCCTGGACGGGCGACATGGGCAAACAGCGGGACGCGCGCGCCACGGTCGGCGAGAGCAGTTATTTCAGCAGTCTGGGACCGACCCGCGACGGACGCCACAAGCCGGACATCAGCGCGCCGGGCGAGATGGTGACGGCGGCGCTGGCGGGAATGTCCGAGATGGCCACGAGCGCGGACTACGCCGCCTACCGGCAAAGCGCGGATCGGCTCCTGACGATCCAGGGCACCAGCATGGCCTGCCCGGTGATCACCGGGGTCGTCGCCCTGCTGCTCCAGAAAAAGCCCACTCTGACCACCGCCCACGTGCGGGAAATCCTGCAAGCCACCGCCAGAAACGGGGCCGGCACCGGCGCGGACGGCTGGCATCCTGCTTACGGATATGGCAAGGTGGACGTAGCAAAAGCACTTGCCTTGGTGCCTCCACCCTGACACCCGCAACCGATTCTCACCGGACAATCCATGGAAATCGTCCGCAAATCTTCCCGACCCTTCGCGGCAGGTGCCTCGACTGGCGATGACCGCTTGGCGGTGGTTCTCGAACCGAAAAGCGGCTGCTCGATCCAAGAGGTTGAGCAGGCGGCCAATGCGTCCAACGCACAGCAGATGGAGCGGCTCACCGACCGCATGCTCTCGGCGGTGGTGGATGCCGCCTCCATGCCGCTTCTCTCCTCGGTGGCGCACGTTAGCATCAAGCAGCGCAAGATCGCGCACTGAAAGCGAGTCCGGCCGTCCCTGCCAGAAACGGAGCGCCTGACGGGAACTGCCGGGGTGTCCGCTACAGACCGTGTCGCACGACGACTCTGATCCGGCGGAATTGTTCGCGCTGGGTCCTCATTCGCCGGATTTGCCTACAGCGGTTTTCACGGTGATTGAAAGGTGGTAAGCTGTGGACCTGCGAGCCTACAGCGTGGATCTGCGGGAGCGGGTGGTCGGAGCGGTGGTAGCCGAAGGCTGGAGCCAGGCGCAGGCCTGATCTTGCCCGGATAAGAAGGTTCTTCCGCACTTTGTGTGGAACCGGTTTGCGTGCATGGCCAGTTCGCCAAAACGCCAGAGGTGCTCAAATCGTAATGGTCGCCGCTAAAGGCCGAATCCACACAAAGTGCGGGAGAACCGATAAGAAGGACCAGCGGGTGGGCTCCAAGCAAGAAGCCCAACCGGGATGGCAACCACGCAAAGCAAGTCTGGCAGGAGCTTTGACGAAGCGTTCAAGCGCGCGGCGGCGGCCCTGGGCCAGCCGCCCCGGTGCCAGCGACAGGCAGGTGGCCCCTGATCGCGGCGTCAGTCCTTCCAGCGTCGGACGCTAAAAGAAGTTCGCGACGGGCCCGCGCCAGCCGCCGCCTCGGCTCCCCGGGGGTGAGAGCGTCCCAAGAGTTGGCGCGGCGCGTCCGTGCCTTGGGAGCGTGAGGGCGCCGGTCGGCGCGAGCAGCGCACGATCCTGAAACAAGCGGTCGCCCTCTTCTCTGAGATTGCCCCGGTTTTGTAGCCACGGGGGGCTGCCCGTGCGCGTCGAACGGGCAGCTTGCGCCTGGCAGCGGCGCGAGCCAGCTTGGGACGAAAGTCTGCTGCGGTATCTGTCGCCGCTGGGCTGGGAACACATCACCTCACCGGCGACTACGTCTGGCAGCAGAATCGCACGTGTTTGCCGGGCAAGTTCCGTCCCCTCCGGGTGCTTCCCCGAGCTTGGCGTACGATTTTTTCCGTTTTCTGACGCCACTCCTATTTGTGTGGGTGCGAAGAAAGTTTGCTTTCTGCAAATCAAAGCAATCCGCCTCTTCTCTCCCGCCGAATACGGAGAACAAATATCACTCGGGCAAGCCGCGTAACAATGGGTGGGAGAAAATGATGCGAAACCTGCGGAGCCGTTGGTTCTCCGCTCTGACGATGGCCACGGCCATCACTCCGGCCAACTAGGCCTCATGCCCATTTCACCGTCCATCCGTAGAAAACCGACCACACCTGTGAAAGACACCACCCACACCGACGATACCTCCGCCCTGCAAGGTCTTCCCTTGCTCGATCACCCCGGCTTGAACAAGGACACCGCCTTCACGCAGGAGGAGCGCGCAAAGCACGGTCTGGTCGGCCTCTTGCCCGACGCGGTGGAGGACCTCGACCGCCAGTTCCAGCGCGCCATGCGCCAGTTGGCGCAGAAGCCCTCGCCCATCGAGGAGTACATCTTCCTCAACGGCCTGTACGAGTACTACGAGACGCTCTTCTTCAAGGTGGCCACCGTGGCAGAGCCCGCCGACCTCGTCGCCTGGACCGAGGCGCAGGTCTACAAGCCCGCGTACAAGCCGATCGGTCACGAAGCGTTGAACCAGACCCGTTGAAGTTGCGCGGCAAATTTGGAAACGCCGGGGCGCAACCACAAAACATCCATGAGCAAAAAAACCGTTCTGATCACCGGGGCTGGCACTGGCTTCGGCAACGAGGTCGCGTTCCGCTTGGCCAAACGAGGTTTCGAGGTCATCGCGGGCGTTGAGATCATCGCCCAGGTCTGGGCGCTCGAACAGGAAGCCAAGCGGCGCGGCGTCGAACTGCGCGTTGAGAAGCTGGATGTCACCGACGCCGGCGACCGCGAGAAAGCCTGGGCGTGGGACGTTGACGTGCTGCTCAACAATGCCGGCATCGCGGAAGGAGGCTCGTTGGTGGACGTTCCCGGGGAGCAACTGCGTCGCCAGTTCGAGGTGAACGTGATTGGACCCATGCTGCTGACGCAAGGCATCGCCAAGAAAATGGTGGCCAAGAAGAAGGGCAAGATCGTCTTCATGTCGTCGGTTGCGGGTTTGATCGTGGACCCGTTCCTCGGTGCCTACTGCGCCTCCAAGCACGCGATTGAAGCCCTGGCCGACACCCTCAGCGTGGAGCTCAAGGAGTTCGGGATCGAGGTGGCGACCATCAACCCCGGGCCGTTCCTGACCGGCTTCAACGACCGGGCGTTCGACGCGTGGAAATCCTGGAAGGACGATCCGTCCAAAAGGCTCTTCGACTACGAAAAGCTGGCCTTCCCGCACCCGCAATATGATCCGGAGCCGGTGTATGCCACCACCGTGGGCGTGCTCGCGGGCGAGATCGAACAATACCGCAACCTCGAACCCAAGGAAATCATCCCGCAGCAACGTCAACAGATGGATGCCGTCTGGGATCGCAAGACGACCGACCAGCTTGGCAAGCGACCCGCGGTCGTCCAGAAGGCCTACGACCTGAAGCCCGAGACGCCCGTCTCGTAAGAATCGGACGCGGGCGCTGTTCTCCATCGCCACGCCGGAGAACTCGGCGGCGATCATCGTCATGACCGTGTAGGTGCCCGTGCCGATATCGCTCGCCGCGCTGGAAGCCGTCAGCTTGCCGTCCGCCGTCAGCACGGCTTTGGCCTCTGCCTTCTGCTGCATGGCTTCCCAGCAGCCCGTGGAAACGCCCCAGCCGACGATGATCTTGCGTCGGTTCTGAGGACCAGCGGAGGTGCTACAAGCAAGCACAACCGAGATGGCAACGACCCAAAGTAAAACCGGCAAGAGATTCGACGAGGAGTTCAAACGCGAGGTGGCCGCGCTGGCCAGCCGGCCCGGCGCGACCGACGAGCAGGTCGGACGCGACCTGGGCGTGAGCGCCTGGAGCGTGGCACGCTGGCGGCGACGCTTCGGCGTGGACAAGCGCAGCGGCGGTGCAAGGATGCCCGCCGCAGGCGCAACCCCACCGCCTGACGGCAGCGCGAGCGTGCCGGAACTGGAGCGTCAGATCAGAGCGTTGCAGCGCGAGGTCGCCGATTTGCGCGAGCAAAGGACGATCCTAAAAAAAGCGGTCGCCATCTTCTCGGAGGCCCCGCGATGAAGATCGGCGTGATCAAGCAACTCGCGGGGCAGCACAGCGTGCGAAAACTCTGCCGCACCTTGGGCGTGGCGCGCAACGCCTACTCCGTCGCCGCCAAGAAGCCCGCGCGGCCCCGCGCCCGCGACAACGCGCGGCGGGGAGAGAAGATGGGCGAACTCTTCGAGGCGAGCGGACGCACCTACGGCAGCCCGCGCCTGACCGTGGCGTTGCGCCGGGCCGGGGAGCGATGCAGTCGGCGGCGGGTGGCCCGGCTCATGCGCCGGGCGGGTCTGCGCGCCCGCCAGAAGCGGCGCTGGCGGCCTCGCACGACCGACGGTCGGCACCTGTGCCCCATCGCCCCCCAATCGTCTGGCGGAACGAGCCGGGCCACCGGTCCGACCCAACGAAGTATGGCAGGCAGACATCGCGTATGTCGCTACCAAAGAAGGCTGGCTCTACGTGGCCGGCGTGCTCGATGCGTGCAGCCGCAAAATCGTCGGCTGGGCGGCGGACGAAGCGACGCCCACCGCGCTGGTCGCCCGCGCCTTCCGAGCGGGCCGTCCAGACGCGGCGACCCGCACCCGGGTGGCTCCACCACTCCGACCGCGGCTGCCAGTACGCCAGCGAGGCGTACCGCGAGCACCTCGCCCCCTGGAACGTCACCCCGAGCATGAGCCGCCCGGCCAACTGCGACGACAACGCGGCGATGGAGAGTTTCTGGAGCACGCTCAAAGAGGAGCTGGTCCACCGCACCCGTTTTGCAACGCGTGCCCAGGCCGCCGAGGCGAGCTTCGACGACATCGAAACCTTCTATAACCGTGGGCGGCTCCACCGCGCGCTCGGTTTTATCTCCCCTGTGGAATTTGAAAAGCGGCGCAACCTGAACTAACCATCCAACCGCCCAGCCCCTCCGTGTCTACTAAACCGGGGCAATCTCAGAACAGTTGGCTGGCCACCTACAACGGCCCCATGATGCCCGCCGAGAAGGCGGACACCGGCACCAACATGTAAGGGCCGCGACAACACCTTCGGCGGGTACTCCGACAAGATCGTGGTTCGCGAGGACTTCGTGCTCAAGATTCCTGCTGGCCTCCGGCCCGAGGTGGCCGCGCCGATCCTTTGCGCGGGCGTGACGACCTACTCCCCGTTCAAACACTGGGGCGTGAAGGCCGGCGACAAGGTGGGCATCATCGGCTTCGGCGGGTTGGGGAACATGGCCGCCAAGATCGCCCGCGCGATGGGCGCGGAGGTAACGATCTTCACGCGCACCGAGGAGAAGCTCGACGAGGCCGCCAAGCTGGGGTCGCCAGTGTGCTGGAGAGCGATACCGCGACACTCAAGCGCAGCTTTGATTTCCTGCTCAGCGCCATCCCGCAAAAGCACGACATCGATCCCTACGTAAACCTGCTAAAGCGTGACCGCACGCTGACCATCGTGGGTGCTCTGGAACCGATGAAGCCGGTCAACAACCAGCAACGCGCCATGCAGCGCACGCGCGTGGCCGGTTCGGTCATCGGCAGCATCCGGGAAACCCAGGAGGTGCTCGACTTCTGTGCCGAGCACAACATCGGTCCAGATATTCAGGTCATTACGATCCAGGACATCAACGAGGCGTACACGAAGGTCATCGACGGCGACGTGCGTTTTCGTTACGTCATCGACATGGCGACCCTCAAGCAGGAGGACGCCGAGTAAACCATTCGGCTGGCTGGCGTCGTGCAATTACTTCTCGACTACCCCCCGCGCGGGTTTGCGCTGGCCACCGCGAACTTCCTGCTGCCCCGAGCGGGCCATTCGATAACACCGAGGGCTCGTGTCACGGCTGGGATAGGCCCACACACCCGATGGTCGAGAAGGTTGATCTGCGGCTGTTTTTTGAAACGCGGTCGGGAAAATCCTTCGAAGTAAGAATGGAGTGCGTGGCACGACATCCTGCCTGATGCAGGCTCCCGACCATTTACAACCTTACCAACAGCCATGGAAAAACGTCCTGAAGATTCGCCTGAAGAGCCAACCCTGACGACGCTCCAGGGACATCCCATCACCGACGACCAGAATCAGCGCACCATCGGGTCGCGCGGCCCGGCCACGTTGGAGAACTACCAGTTCCTGGAGAAGATCACGCACTTCGACCGCGAGCGTGCCCCCGAACGCGTCGTGCATGCGCGCGGGTTCGTGGCCTACGGCGAGTTCGAGGCCACCGGCACCGTCGGCGACGAGCCGGTTTCGAAATACACCCGCGCCAAGCTTTTCCAGGAGGCAGGCAAAAAGACCCGGGTGGCTGTGCGCTTCTCGACGGTCATCGGCGGGCACGATTCGTCGGAGGTCGCACGCGACCCGCGCGGGTTCGCGGTGAAGTTCTACACCGAGGACGGCAACTGGGATCTTGTCGGCAACAACCTGCCCGTGTTCTTCATCCGCGACGCGATCAAGTTCCCGGATGTCATCCACTCGCTCAAGCCCGACCCGGTGACCAATCGCCAGGAACCGAACCGCATTTTCGACTTCATGAGCCAGAGCCCGGAGTCGATGCACATGCTCACCTATCTCTTCAGCCCGCGCGGGGTCCCGCGCTCCTATCGCTTCCAGCAAGGTTTCGGCGTCAACACCTACAAGTTCGTCAACGCTGATGGCAAGACGATGCTGGTAAAATACCACTGGCACCCGCAATGCGGAGTACAGAGCCTCGCGCAAAAGGAGGCTGATATGGTGCAGGCGAAGGACCTGGGCAGCGCGTCCAAGGACCTCTTCGATGCGATCAAGAAGGGTGATTTTCCCAAGTGGGACTTCTTCGTGCAACTCATGAGCGACGACGAGCACCCGGAACTCGATTGGGACCCGCTCGACGACACCAAAATCTGGCCCGAGGAACAGTTCCCGCTGCGCAAGCTGGGCACCATGACCCTCAACCGCAACGTCGAAAACTTCTTCGCCGAAAACGAGCAGATCGCCATGGGCACGGGCGTGCTCGTCGACGGCCTGGATTTCTCCGCCGACAAGATGCTCGTGGGCCGGACGTTCTCGTACTCCGACACCCAGCGCCACCGAGTCGGCACGAACGATCTACAGCTCCCCGTCAACTCGCCCCAGGGCGTCCACCATCAGGTCGCCACCAACCAGCGCGACGGGCAGATGGCTTACCACGTGGGCACCGCGCCAGGACTGAATCCGCACGTCAACTACGGTCCTTCCATCCATGGCGGCCCGCAGGAATCCAGCCGCCAGAAACCCAGCAATGGGATGGTCTGGATGGGGCGCTCGACACGCAGCGACCTGGAACGCCGCAACGACTACGCACATGCCCGCGCGCGCTACGTCACCATGCAGGACTGGGAAAGAGATGACCTCGTCCTGAACATGGGCAGCAATCTCGGCAAGTGCGAGGACGACGTGCAGCAGCGGATGTTGTGGCATTGCTTCATGATCCACGACGATTACGGCCAGCGCGTGGGTCAGGCGCTGGGCCTGACCGCCCGCAGCGTGCAGCACCTGGAGCCGTTGACCCGCCAGCAGTTCACGGAGGCGGAAAACCAGCGTCTGAGAAACCTCGGCGCGAACGGCGACAGCTTGGACAGGGCTCCCTACGGTAAGGTCACCGGCTCCGTGGCAAACAAAGCCGCCACGGCAAACGAGGTGCTCGCCACCACGGATCAACCCGACCCGAGATTGTCCAAGAACGGCTGAGAAAACATCCGCCACGGTCGCGCGCGAGCTTGACCGGACGCTCCGGCAGGGAACGCGCGCGGCCGTGATGGTCACAGGTCTGCCAAACGTTGTGGCTACGCAAGAACTGCAAGCGATTCTCCGGGCCTGCGAACGCGCCCGCGAGCAGCATCGCCCGGCCGCCATGGTTACCGTCTACAAAACGGTCGGCAGCACCTTCCGCCGGGCCGGGGCGCGGATGCTCGTCCTGGCCGAACCCGCCGACCGTCCCTCCGGAGACATCGTCCCGAGCGGGCTCGGCTCGATCAGCGGAGGCTGCCTGGAGGATGACGCGCGCGCGCGTGCCCGCCACGTCATGGAAACTGGTCGGGCGGAGGCCGTGTGCTACAACACGACGGCCGAGGCGGATATCATCCTGGGCACGGTTAGAGGGGTTCTCCTCCACCAACACGGCGTCGTGCGGCCTGGACTGCGCCTTCGGCAAAAGGGGCGCTTTTCCTCAGGGACGGGCCGTGAACGTCAGTGAGCCGCCTGCGCCCAACGGAGCCTGCTTTTCGACGCGGCCCTGCGGCGTATAGAGAACAGCTTTCACGTTGCGGAACACCTGCTCGCCTTGGTAATTCCCCGTTGCCTTCCAGGTCAGCGTGCCCGCACTCTCGTTCCAGGAGAAATTCGTCACGCGACGCGGGCTGGACGAGGTGGCAACCTCCTCGCCGTCGTCCTCCACGATGCTGCCGACGGCATCCCGGCCGCCGTAGATCTGCAGTTCGAGCGGTTCCGTGGATGGCTGGCTGGTGTACTGGCGGATCGGCCCGAGCGGCAGCAAGGTTCCCGCCCGGATATAGAG